>JAFGBL010000008.1 GCA_016933115.1 Bacteroidales bacterium
GAAATAACAAAGTCGAACTGATCCCGATAACGCAGTGTATCGGGATCTCAGGGTTATATTCCCCGCTGCTTGCAGCGATTAAAATAACATACCATTCCTAATAAATACCTCGTGGCTCTGCCACGAGGTTATTTATTTAACTTTCAACTATTTTGTTGTTTCACCACCCATTTTTGTAAATACACTGTCGATGGGTTCCCAAAGCTCTATCTTGTTACCTTCGGGATCCATGATATGTACAAATTTGCCATACTCATATGTCTCAATTTCATCCACAATGGTCACTCCGTTTTTCCTTAACTGTTCAACCAACCCTTCCAGATTCTGCACCCGGTAATTGATCATGAAATCCTTATTGGACGGTGCAAAATAATCACTTCCGGTTTTAAAAGGGCTCCATTGCAGGTAATTTATTTCATCCGGTCGGTGGGCATTCCTGAATTCAAAACTCGAACCGTATTCATTGGTTGCAAGGCCCAGGTTATTTTTGTACCACTCCCTGGTTTGTTCAGGATTATCTGAAAAAAAGAAGATTCCGCCAATACCGGTCACTTTTGGTTTATTATCACTCATAGTTTTTTCCTTTTTGTTTAAATTATTTTTTCCGAAACAGGTGTATTCCTTATTTGTGAATGAAACGTCAAAGACAGTCTGAATTTGATTTTCCGAGATTTTATGGATGGACCACCGGGCCTTACCTCCCTGTAAAAAATTTTCAATCGTCTCGGTTTCAAATACTATCATCGTATCATTCAACAGGCTATCATTCATCAAATATTGATTAACATAGCCTTCACTGTTGAACTGCCTGAAGACAAATGTATTTCTGTTTTTATCATAACTGATAAATCCCCTGTCGATATGGTGTTCCCCGATTGGTTTATCCTCGGTGGGTTCAAACCACGATTCGTTGATGACTTCAATATATTTTCCATCCATTGCCGACCTGAAAACCGATTCAATCCTTGAATTTTCATTTCCAAAACCGCTTCCGGTTCCCTGCCATTCACCTATAATGAAATCGATTGCTCTAAAATTGTCTGTTTGTCCGCAAGATATCCCTGCCATCAGGATAAACATCGTAAACAGAATAGTGATCCTCTTCATTTCTCTTTTTTAACTAATTTTTTTTCTCAATGAAAATTCTATTGCACTGCAAATGTATTTTAAAACATCAATTTTATTCCTTCATCATGCTAATAAGTGATTTTTCGTAAAATAACAAATTTCATCCAGTGCTTGTTTAGCTTCAGGGAATAAAGGAGCTAAAAGCGGAAAAGCATGAACCATTTTATCCCATTGTTTGAGGGTTACATCCACACCATGAGTTTGTGCGGTTTTTGCAACCTGTACACAATCATCCAGGTGGATTTCATGGGTTACAACACAAATGAAAAGCGGAGGAATGCCTTTGTAATTTCCGAATAGCGGTGACAGTAAAGGATTTAACGGATCATTTTCCGAAATGTACATTTTCGTCCAAAGATTCCATGAACCCAATGGGGCGATATCCTTGGATGCATTATATATAAACGACTCCGGTTTCGGGTTGTTTTCTTTGTCAGTAAATGGCCTGTTATTCATATCTCCTCATAAAAATCCTGGAACAAATAATTCAACATGATTAAGGGAAATACTTATTCATGAGCATGTAATCGATATTGTCGGCCTGTGAATGACAGTTGATACAGGAGGATCCTTTTTTTGTTCCCGATTCGGCAACCGAACCGTCCGCATTGATATAGCCCCACACCCAACCGTTTACATCTGCATTTGGGTCGTTTACTTTTTTGTACAGGACCGCATATCGTCCAAGGGTCGTCGAATTTTCATACAACTCTTTTACAACAAGTGAACCTTCCGCGAAGGCTGCCCCGGTTATTATTTTTCCAACAGAGTCCAGTTGAGTCGCTGCAACCGTGTTGTACATCACGCGCAAATAGGGTTGTGGATGCCCGCTTCCAGAGCTTTTGTCCAATAAGGCCGATGAGAATTTGAACCAGGTAAATCCGTCGGTTGCACTTGCCATATTGTACAATTCTTTATCTATGGCTTCAATTTCATCATCCTTTTTACAGGAGTACAAAATGATAATGATAAAGAGAAGGGTTACAAGTAATGAAAGTAAAGTTTTAGTTTTTTTCATAGTTATTTTATTAATTGTGTTAATTGAATTGGCAACGGTCAAACACTTCACGCAGTGCAGGTTTACGTAGCATTTACCGCTCAAGCCGTTGATCGGATTTTATAAATTTACCGAAGATCAATTTGTTACACCACCTCTGTATTGCGTTTGTCTGCATTTCGCCAAAGTAATTAATTCATGATCTTAAATTTCATTATTATTGTACTATCATTTTCCTTGATTTTGACAAAGTTATTCTTTTCCAAAACCCGAATCGACGATATGTTCGATTTGTCAGTCTCAGCTTTTATTGTTTTTATTTTTTTATTGATCTTTGCCCATTGAATCAATGCTGAAATAGTTTCAGACATATATCCGAAATTTCTAAAATCATCGTCTGTTCCATAACCTATTTCAACTTCTCCATTTGAGTCCGGCTCTCCATGAAAACATATTCCGCCGACAATTGTTTTTTTATTTTTTTCAATTATTATCCACATTGTATTAAATAAATAATCCTTACCCGGTTTGGAGAGGTTTGGTAGTAAATCATCGAGAATTGCCTCCTGGGTTTCCTTATCCCTTAATGATCTGGAAGGCTTTAAACCCAAATCTTTGGTCAATTCGTCCGGTGATTTAATATGCTTTATCAGTTCATCAAGCGATAATGGTTTTAATATCAATCTCGGTGTTTCTATCATATTCTGTTTTCGTTTTGGCTGTCATGAAATAGCTACCAACTCCCAATATTCCTACCAAAAGTATTGATTTATTTCCGAATTTAAATTGAATTCAGTGAAATTAAGAAGGTTTATCCAAAAGCAATTGATAACAATTCCGAAATTAGAAATCCGTTGGAATTCATTTTAAATTTTGAGTTTCCGGAATTGCATTACAGATTCAACAATCCCGCTTCAAAATCGAAATAATCGTTCAATTCCTTCCGGTTGAAGTTTGTCAATCGTTTGGTATCGCGAATGGTACAATATTTAAGTTTGGTATAAGGTTCGATTTCCTTCATCAGGTTCTTTTTGAAATTTTGCTGCGGCAGCAATTTATTGATCAGTCCGAGTTCTACTGCTTCCTTAGCCAGTATATTTTCACGCATCTGCAATTCCAATGCTTTGGAGTGGTTTACAAAATGGGCTAAAAAATAGGGGAGGGCACCCGAGGGATGCAAGCCATATTTGTTGTGGATCATCGAAAACACTGCATTTTCGCTGGCATACCTGAAATCAGCCACCATGGCAGCACCCACAAAAGGGGTTACCACTGTTCCCTGCAATCCCGATACCACCAATTTTTGCAATCGGGCGATCCTTTTGATGAGGGAGTTCAGGATGTTGATCTCACGAAACCTGATATTGCGTTCGCAAAAGCAGGGCGGTTCACAATCGTCCCGCGATGTATTTTTATCCATGATCCGGTAGAGGAATCTATCGTATTGTTCATCGTCGAAACTCTCGGGCTGATTGAAGAACAGCAGCATTTTGATCTCCTGGTTTCGATCGATGTTTTCAAGGAATTCAAGCAATTTGCCGCTGAGGTCAACATCCGTGATCAGGTCGAATACCCTTTCTTTTATATCGATTACAGCCACCGATTGATCTATTGATATCTCGTAGAAATCATTGGAATCCAAAACTTTCATATTGCAAATTTTGAACCTCTAAAATACTAAGATTTTACCAGATCATTTTATATTCCACAAAAAAAAATTATGCCGTATCACGAAATTACCGCCATCGACTGCCCACCACCCACTGCCTCCTTACTTAATTTACCCTATTCTCCCTCCCGATGACTATCGTGATTACCCTATTCACCGGAATACCAATAACCAACACCTCTTCCCCCTTATCCTTCGTTGAACATTTATCTCCCTTAGTTGAAAATTTTTGCCTTCGTTTTACTGTTAAGTATAAATTTACACCCGATTTAAATGGTACGAGATGAAGTTAAGATTAATTGAAATTGAAATTATTGGATTACTGAATTGTTTTTTCTTTTTGTCTATAATTGTGTCGGCACAACCACCCGGAAGTCAGGGTCGGAATATGCAGAATATGCCTGCCGAAGGAAAGCTTATTGGTAAAGTAATTGATGCAAAAATCAATGAGCCTATGGAGTATTCCAATGTTGTGCTTTATTCACTCCGCGACTCCAGTATTGTTACTGGTACTGTTACTGACCCACACGGCAATTTCAAAATGGAAAACCTCCGCTATGGGCGGTTCTATGCCATCGCTAACTTTATTGGTTACAACAAAAAGGTAATTGAAAATATCACAATCAATCCCAAACAACAGGTGGTAGATCTTGGAATTGTTTATCTCGAGCCTGCTGCTACCAATCTTGAAGGTGTTGAAGTGGTTGCCGACAAACAGCATGTTGAATTCAAGATCGATAAAAAAATTGTGAATGTAAGCCAGGACCTGGTTGGTTCGACTGGCTCAGCTGTTTCCATCCTTGAAAATGTCCCATCGGTTCAGGTGGATATTGAAGGAAATGTGAGCCTGCGGGGAACCGAAAATTTCCAGGTACTGGTTGATGGCAAACCCAGCATTATCCAAGGCAGTGATGCACTTCAGCAAATTCCGGCCAGCACCATCGATCATATCGAGATCATTACAAATCCTTCGGCCAAGTACGACCCGGATGGAGTGGGGGGTATTATCAATGTAGTATTGAAAAAGCAAAAACAATCAGGTCTGACCGGGGTAGTAAATGCCAGCATTGCCACGGGCGATAAGTACTCTACCGATTTTGTCCTTAATTACCGCACGTCCCGTTTCAACTTTTTTGCAGGAGCCGAGGTGAACTCCCGCTATTTTAAAATGGAGGGTAATTCAAATTACGAAACCTATTTCGAAGACTCTACATCTTACCAGGATGCATTCCGGAATGGGAAAATGCATCGAACAGGATATGACATCCGCGGAGGACTGGATTTTTACCTGGACGATAAAACCACCCTTACACTTGAAGGAAATTTCGGAAATTACGGCTTTGGAAGAAATATGACCTCCAGCAGGCACATTTATACAATTCCAGAATCGATTGATGAATATTCCCAGTCGGTATCTGAATCGGAACGCGGTGGAAATTTTTACCGTACAAACCTGAATTTATTACATAAATTCGATGATAAAGGGCACAAAATCGAGGCCCTGGTCGATTACTCTACAAGTAAAACCGACGACTGGGAAACCCAGCACGATTATTTGACCGACCCTTACTGGAATATAAATTATGACAGTATCCCGGAATCCATTAAAACAAATGAAGATGAAAATGACCTTGATATCAGGCTGAAAGCAGATTATACCAAACCCATCGGAGCTGATGGAAAATTAGAAGCCGGTTACCAAAGCAGGTTCAACCTTGAAAATGAAATTTTTACTTTCCAGGATTATGATCCCGTAACAGGAGATTGGATTCAGGATGATAAATTCAGCAGCGAGGTCGATTTTAAAAGGAACATCCACTCGGTTTATGCCATTTATTCAAATGTTTGGGGATCCTTTGGATATCAACTTGGCCTGCGGGGTGAATATACCGACCGTAAAATTGAAAATGTCGACACGGCAGATGCCTATGTGATCAACCGGTTCGATTATTTTCCATCCATTCATCTGTCAAAAGAGTTTGAGGGTGGCCACCAGATTTTAGTGAGTTATAGCCGCCGTATCGACAGACCAGGAGGCAGAGAACTCGATCCGGTTCCGAATTATATGGATCCTTATAATATTTGGGTCGGGAACCCTGCTCTGGAACCGGAATACATCGATTCGTATGAACTTGGTTATCAGAAAAGATTTGAAAAATCTTTCATTTCACTCGAAGGGTATTACCGGATCAACAAAAACAAAATCACAAGGGTAAAGACGCTTCGGGATGATGGCATTTTTATCCATACCCACCAGAACCTCAATAAGGATTTTTCGCTTGGAGCCGAATTAATGGTCAACCTTGATATAACCAAATGGCTGCTTTTCAACGGAAGTGTTAATGTTTACAACTACCGGCTGGAGGGTAATGTGGAAGACGTTGATGTGTCAAAAGAATCCACCAATTGGGATAGCAGAGGCAATGTTACACTGAAATTCAGACACGATATCCGGGTACAGTTAACCGGCAATTACAGAGGCCCTTCTGTTACTGCACAGGGCGAAAGAAAAGGCTTCATGATGACGGATGCTGCAGTCCGTAAGGATTTTTTGGACAAAAAATTGTCTGTGACACTCTCGGTCAGGGATATTTTCAGTACAGCTAAAAGGGAATACATCACCCATGGCGCTTCTTTTTATTCATATGATTATTTTACACGGGAAGCTCCGGTGTTTACGATTAATCTCACTTACCTGATCAATAATTATAAAAAGCAGCGGAATCAGAACGGCGACATGGAAAATTCCGGAGGTGAAGGTGGCGATATGGATTTTTAATGGAGGAAGCCAAAATCGTTTTTTCCAATGTCATGCTGAACGGAGTGAAGCATCTTTCTTTAATAGAAAGTACAGATTCTTCGTCACGCTCCAGCGTGACTCAGAAGGACAAAAAAATTCAGGATGGCTTATAGAAAATACATATTCGATAGACCCGAATGACTTTGAATCGAAAGGCTATTCATCATCCCTGGCAACATTCTCATTGATCAGGTTGAAACCGATATAAAACTGCAACACACTGTTTTGGTATCTGGGATCATAACCCTGGCTTTCCGAATCGTCCAGGTTTAATTTAAACGGAAATCCATTACTGTATCTTATTCCCGCAAGGAATTTAGGGGAAATGTTAAACCGGGCTCCAATATCTATTCCTACATCAAAACTTTGGATTAAATCCTCCCCAGAAATCAAATAACCAAGCTCAGGCCCGAATTCCAGTTCAAGTAATTTAATTGGTTTGTAAACAAGCAACAAAGGCCAGTTCAGGTAGTTCAAACTAATATTTTCAGTACTATTTTCAAATTTATATGTGTAACCTTTGTTTGAAAACAAAACTTCAATCTGCCATGCCAAACGGTCGGTAAACGATTGCTGAACATAGCTTCCGATATGGTACGATACCCTGGTTGAAAACTGCTCCTGTTGAAAGAGGTCACCCGATTTGGTGATAATAAAATCACTGATATTGACACCCCCTTTCAAGCCTCCCCGGATTTGCCCATAAGTAAATGGAATAAGCACAAAAGTTAACATAATGAACAGCAGCAATCGCTTCATGATAAGATGTTTTGATGACAAAAATAATCCCTGATTGACAGATTTCCAAAGTTAAATTTCGACAACATGATTAATTATTCAATTCCCTGAGAATATTTCACTGCTACACAAGGCAGTAAAATTCAGCTGTTCCTGAAAATTTGGAGATCTAAATCAGGTTTGAAAAACAGAAATGAATGAAAACCGACCCTTATTCTTTCTTGTCCTTGCAGTTGAATGATACCAGGATGCAAAAAATTGCAAAAAAGATAAAGGTGTTGGCCGCATAAAAAAACCAACTGAAATTTTTAACATTCAGGAAGTTATCCACAAAAAACCCGATAACTCCGGCAAGGATGAATAGTGCCCCGACAAATCCTGATGCCAGGCCTAAATATTTGCAAAGATCTTTCAAATTCATATAGAAGTTGTTTTGGATGATGGGTCAAATATAGTACTTTTTTCGAATAAATAAATTTACTATCACTCAAATTTTACATAGCTCATTAATTCGATCTGAATTCCACCGGGTTTTAGCTATTCATTCTCTTCTGCACCCTCCACTCCTTTCATAGCATATTTCACTTCGAAATGAGGCTCACTACCTGCATTTTTTGGTGATCTCGGATCGGGGATAAAGATTTTTATTTCCGTGGAATCACCCGCTTTTTGAAGGTACTTTTCAATGCTTGTCCGCCGGGTTTGAGCCAACATTTGTGCTATTGAATCAACTGTTTCCTCAGGAATTAGTTTTCGTGATGCATCTAATATATCAATGGAATCCTGCCCGGTTTTGGATTTCAGGAATTCTATAAACTCCTTTTCATCATTGCGGTAGTCTTTTCCTGACTGCTCTACAAATATTTTCCCCGCTTCGTCCACCACAATCTGTTTTTTCTCCTTTTCAAGGTCGTTGAAATATACCAATTCAATTTCAAGATCCTTTTTCTTCTGTTCAAGCTCCAGCAACAAGTCAATCTGGTGTTGCCGGGCCGGTGTAAAGGCAGTATCCATGTATCCATATTCAATGGCTTTGATATCCTTAGGATCAACGGAAATCAACCTCGACAGGAAATCGAAAGGAGCAGCTGCAACCTTAATGATTAGATTTTTGAGCGTGTTCCAAACAATTTTACCTATGCTTACCCTGGGGTCATTCAGGTCCCCTCTGACCGGTATGTCAAGATCGATTACTCCGTGCCGATCCTTCAGAAGGAAGAGTGCAAATTTCAAAGGCAGGTTGTATAAACCTCCCCGTTTGTCGCCAACCTCAGCATTTTGAATAATCAATTTATTGTCGCTTGTAAGTTGCTTTTTCAGGATTTTTGTACTGGATTTATAATACATATCACCGTAAATAATGGGAACTCCCATATAATGCCTGGAATAAATGTTTAAATCACTCAGAAGAAAATCGGTGATCACATAGTCCAGACTTAAATCCATCGGATCTTCAGGCCAGAATCCGACTTCGGCAACCAGCTTTCCCCTGTTGTTCAACAACATTGTTGAATACAAATTTACCCAGTCGGACGAACTATAAATACTGTCGGCGATTAATTCTATAGCACTCAGATTATACTCAAAAGTTTCGGACGTGGTGTTATCCACCACGTCCATAAGGCCGTTAACAATTTTTAGATGATCAAGACCATAGTATAGAACCGATCCCGATGTGTCCGTGAGGGCTGTCTCTACTGAATCTTCTTCAATTGGAAAATAAGCATAATAGTCTGTGGCTTCTATCACATTGATGGTGGTGTCGTAAAACTCAACATAAAAATAGGGATCATACAAAACCAGGGTATCAAAAGCATAGTATTCACCAATATAGTTGATGTTTTTTAATCGACTGTGAATATGAGCCGCTGCGAAAAAAGGTTTCTGCCTTTCGTCGGTAGTCTTTAAGTCGTAAAGATCGACGGAACCCGAAACAACTGCATTTTCAGGGATGTCCGTATTGCCTGAAATAATCAGGTCGGTATTGAGGTATCCTTGCAGGCTTCCGAGGTTGGTATACTCTTGTGAATATTCATAAAACGGGCTAATATCAAGCTTGTTGATTATAATATTGGCTGAAAAATCCCCGCTGTTGGGATTGATGTTTACGGATGATTCAAAATAACCTTCATTTTCAAAATAAAATTTGATCCCAGCTTTACTCTTCTCTTCCTGGTTCCAGCCTATATAGGGGATAAAAAATGAAAGATCCTTGAGGATCATGGTGTCGCCTATATTTTGATTTTCAAATTCTAACCTGGCATGTTTGAACTCGATATTAGACAATTGATATTTAAAAGGCTCGCTTAGAGTAGTATCAACTGAAGTAACCGAATCTTCTGCGATTTGATGAAAAGCAATCAGGTCGTCAAAATTAAAGGTGGAATCGCGCTGAACAACTTTTGTTTTGAGCCCACTCAGGTAAAAATGCTGCATAACGAATTCATCTGTAAACAACCGGAAGGGCTTTAATTTAACCAGCAATGTATCGAACGAAATAAAAATATCCTCATCATTGGCTTCAAACATCTTAAAATTGATCATTCGCACTGTTCCTGTAAAATAATTGACTTTTAAACGCTCAAGATCAATCTGCCTGCCCACCATTTCCTTGCCGTGTTTTACAGAATATCGTCGAACAATTCCGGGAAGGAGTATTGCCGAAAGAATAACAATAAAAGCGATTACAATGAATGAGATAATAATTATTTTTTTGATCATATCAGGGAGAGTCAAATTTAAGCCTCAAAATTACATATTCATTACAGTTATCTTATATAATTTTGATCGAATAGTTATAATCAGGAAACAGGTTAAAAATCAATTAACTTGTCTCCTGATTCTTACATTGAATATTAACTTTTATTGGAATTTCCAAACCAATTGTAAACAACTGCACCAATTATTCCACCTACAATCGGAGCAATCCAAAACAACCACAATTGCTGTATTGCCCAGCCTCCTGCGAACAAAGCAACACCAGTGCTTCGTGCCGGATTAACCGATGTATTGGTAACCGGAATACTGATCAGGTGGATCAGGGTCAGAGCCAAACCGATAGCCAACGGAGCAAAGCCGGCAGGTGCCTTTTTATCGGTTGCACCCATAATTACCATCAGGAACATGGCAGTTAATACCACCTCGGCAACAAGTGCCGAAAGCAGTGAATATCCACCGGGTGAATGTTCGCCATAACCATTGGAGGCAAAACCACCCGAAGTACTGAATCCCTCTTTTCCACTTGCAATAATGTACAGAACAAATCCGGCAAAAATAGCACCCAATACCTGAGCAACAACGTAAGGAATTAACTCCTTTGAAGAGAAGCGTTTACCTGCCCAAAGCCCGAAAGAAATGGCAGGATTAAAATGTGCACCGGAGATATGGCCAACAGCGTATGCCATAGTCACTACAGTGAGCCCAAATGCCAGTGCAACACCGGCAAACCCGATTCCAAGTTCAGGGAAAGCAGCGGCCAGAACCGCACTTCCGCATCCCCCAAATACCAGCCAAAAAGTCCCAAAGAACTCGGCTGCTGTTTTTTTAAAAATTCCATTCATGTAATTTAGTTTTAGTGATTAAATGTGTTTGAAAAGGATGCTAAAGATATAGAAAAATTTGGAAATTAAATTTCAGGATAAATAACAATTTCAGAGCATGGATGTTGAACAGTTCTATTTTGTCAATTGGAGTTATAAACAGACTTATTGACCCAAAATGACTCCATTATAATAAAAATTTTAGGTGATTAACTTTTTTTTATTGCGAATAGTGCATATTAATCACTCAATTTTTATTTACAATTCAGATAAGAGATCGAAACTTATGTGATGAACCATTAACATCTAAATTTCTCAAATTATAAATATTAACAAACCTTACCCGAATCCCAAATTATCCATCAGCGAGGTGGCTCAGCAATTAAGTACCAATCCCCAGCGATTGTCCCAGGTGATCAACGAAAAAACCGGAATGAACCTCAATGATTATATCAACTACTTAAGGGTGGAAGAAGCTAAACAACTGCTTGTAAGCGATACCTATCTGAAAATGACTATCGATGCCATTGCCCTAAAATCAGGATTTAACTCCAAATCACCCTTTTACCATTCTTTTAAAAAGTATGCCGGTATGTCACTGAAACAATATTTGGGAGCCAATAAGTTAAACTCAAAAGCATAAATAAGGTACTTATCGCTTACAAACACTCATAAATTCCGAGCAAAATGTCCAGGTAATTGCTTAGCCTCCAATCTGAGGATCGCAAATGACGGTCTGTTTTGACTTTTTGGACAGCCACATTTGGATTGAAATCGTTAATGTGCCCCGCCTGTTGTCATTTCATCAATCTGCTTCTGAATTTTATCCAGGTTAAATGATCCCGGAGTCTGACTTGGCGGATAATCTTTGAACGTCATCAACCAGCGGGCCGCAAACTGTTGCATAGGAACGAGTATGTAAACTTTGTCGAGGAACCAGTCGTTATAAGTGTTTGAATTATGTTGTGCTTTTTCGAACGGATCACGACGAAGGTTGAACAACAATGGCACGCGGAGGTGTGTAAACGGTTCACGCCACACTTCGAAGGCCATTCCGCGGTTCTCAAGAAAAACAGCCTTCCAGTCGGTATATCGGATGGCCACGATTTCACCATCATCATTCACATATATGAATTCATTGCGGGGCGATTGATCGGATTTACCACTCAGATAATCAAGCATATTGTACCCATCCATATAGTTTTTATATTGGCGTCCATTCAGGTTTACACCTGCCGACAGTTTGTTTTTTATATCGGTATCACCTGCTGCCGCTGCAAATGTAGGCAACCAGTCTTCATGGGATACAATGCCGTTCAGTGTCACTCCTTCCGGGAAATGTCCTGGCCAGCGAACAAATGCAGGTACCCTGTAAGCGCCTTCCCAATTGCTGTTTTTTTCACTGCGGAAAGGTGTAGTGCCGGCATCAGGCCAGGTGTTGTAATGGGGGCCGTTGTCGGAGCTGTAAAATACGATGGTATTTTCGGTAAGTGCCAGTTCATCCAACAGGTTGAGTAGTTCGCCCACCATCATGTCATGTTCAACCATGCCGTCGGAATACTCATCCTGTCCTGAGATTCCGCGGTGTTCATCTTTTACATGTGTCCTGAAATGCATCCGGGTAGCATTCCACCAGACGAAAAAGGGCTGATCGTTTTCGTTTTGTTTTTTAATGAATTCCTTGGCTGCAGCCAGGGTTTCCTCGTCTATTGTTTCCATCCTTTTTTTTGTAAGTGGACCCGTATCTTCCACTTTTTGACCACCGTTACCATCGGCCCAGCTATGGATCACACCGCGTGGACCATATACTTCTTTGAATGTTTTTCCGTTTGCCATTACCATGTCGGCTGGATAATCTTCATTTTCCGGCTCTTCCTCTGCATTTAAATGGTAAAGATTACCAAAAAACTCATCGAATCCATGCATGGTGGGTAAATGTTCATCACGATCTCCCTGGTGGTTTTTCCCAAATTGTCCGGTAGTATAACCATTGGCTTTCATCACCGTGGCTATAGTCACATCGGTTTTTTGCCAACCTTCTTTAGCACCGGGTAAGCCGACTTTTGTCATGCCGGTTCGAACCGGAACATTCCCTCCCAAAAAGGCAGCGCGGCCAGCAGTACATGATTGTTGCCCATAATAATCGGTAAAGGAAACTCCTTCATTTGCAATACGATCGATATTGGGAGTTTGGTATCCCATCATGCCATGATTGTTGTGGCTGATGTTCCATGAACCGATGTCATCTCCCCAAATAACCAGGATATTGGGTTTATCCTGAGCAAATACCATTATGGATAAAAATATCCATGAAAAGATTGTTAATGTGATTTTGTTTTTCATTTTTGTTTTTTTTTGATTTGTCAATAATTGATATATAAAACTAAATTTTCTTGATTTTGTTTACCATTCCCAACCAAAACCGGTATGGAGTATATAATCGGTTTCCGGGGATCCTGGTGCCGGCCGGTTGTCGTAATTCAGGGTGAATCCAAATTTGATATAAAAATCTAAAGGGAGATCGTATTTCGCATCAAACTTATAGTCGGCACGCCACCGCCCCGATTCGGTAAAACTTGGATAAGCCGTAAATGAAGTCAATAAACTTAAATCTCCGAAGTTAAATAAATTCAATTCAGTTCCCATGAAACCTTCCCAGCTTTCACGATCGGGGATGGAATCTAATGTATAATTTTCATTGTTGTAGTTGGCACCTGCTGAAAAACCCCAATAGCTTTTATTTGTATGTATGACATATTTACCCATACCTAACTTTCCGGTTGTACGCAAGTCCAGTTGTTGTTCCGTATTGGATAAAAAATCGACAGAAGCCAGGGGATACCAATCATGAGGCAAAAAGTACTTGAATGTAAGCCCCCCATCAATCCTTTTGATGTCATCCACTTCATCCTGTTTGGAAAATAGGTTGTTATAATTGGCATCAAGTTGCCAGCGTTTGGCAATATAACCCAGGTTACTTCGCATTGAAAATTGTCTGAAATTATTAGCCTTCGTAAGGTCAAAGCCTAAATCGACCGAAGCATACACCTGGCTCCAAAAACCCTGATCGATATCGTCCAAAATAACAATGTCCATTCGATTCAATTCGATGTTTTGGCTTTCATCTGTAAGAATGGCAACTTTATCCGGAGAAGTTGATTTCAGATGTCCATTATATCTACTACCATCGGTTACGGTAATTAAGAAGTAAGTTTCGGTGTAGATTTCTTTGATTCCATCCCATTCTATTGTGAAATCGTCATCGCTGTAATCGGTTTCAATCTTTAAAATATTCCGGTCTAAAGTTTTAATTTTTCCAACAATATAATTCCCGTTCTTGAAAATGAGTGAATCGGATTGGGCTTTAATTATTTGGGTAGAAAATAGTAATAGGAAAATCGAGATGAAAAAATATTTCATTTTGGTTTTGTTGTCATTAAATAAATTATAAGAATTTTCTTTTAATTCAATAATGAATTTTAACCAATGCAAAACATTAAAAGCATCATTCTGTTCAATAAGCAATTTAATATTGTTGATTTTGAATGCTATACAAATATTTAAAATTAATTTCCACAAAGCTACTTAAATGAACCGCTAATTGAACCTGCTAAGGTTTTTATAGTTTATTCAATAAGGGTTATTCCGCATTTGCAGAATAACCCTTATTGAAGTAAGCTGAGAAATTAGAATTCAATGATCAATTCAACACGCCTGTTCTTGGCCCTGCCTTCTTCCGTATCGTTATCGCCAACCGGCATGGTTTCTCCGTATCCTTTAGAATAAATCCTGTCCTCATCAATACCCTTCCCTTCGAGGTATTTTTCTACAGATGCAGCACGTTCTTCGGATAATTTCATATTAAAGTCATCATTGCCCTTGCTATCTGTATGGCCATCTATTTTTAGTTTATAATAAGGATTATCCAACATGATTTTAGCCACTTCATCCAGGATCTTAAAGGATGATTTATTGATGCTGGATTTACCAAAATCGAACCTGATTCCATATACAGCGTTTTCTAAAACTGCTTTAACTTCTTCCTTGATTTCAGGACAACCGTTGTTTTCAATTACACCCGGGATTTCAGGACAAAGATCCTGTTTATCGATAATGCCATCACCATCCGCATCAGGGCAACCCTGGAATTCTGCCAATCCCGGATCATCCGGGCATGCATCTTCTTTATCAATGATTTGGTCACCGTCTCTATCGGGGCAACCCTGGAATTCTGCGAGTCCCTTATCCTCCGGGCAATCATCTTCTTTGTCGATGATGTCATCGCCATCCCTGTCAGGACATCCATTGAATTTTGCTTCACCCGGATCATCAGGGCAGTTGTCTTTATCATCTGCAATGCCATCACCATCCCGGTCGGGACAACCCTTTGCCGAAGCAACCCCGGGAACGGTCGGACAATCATCCTGGTAATCAGGAATTCCATCCAGATCAGTATCCACGGGGCAGCCCTTTGAGTCGACCGTTACGCCGGCAGGTGTACCGGGACATTCGTCCTTCTTATCTGAAACTCCGTCGTTGTCTTCATCTTTCATTTTCCCGATATTATAAACGATTCCCAACGAATGGAGCAAATAACTGTCTTTTGCATCGTGTGATTCACCGTCAACATTATCATAATCGGAATATAGGAATGTCTCTTGCAATTGCAGGTAGAAAGAAGGTGAAAGTTTAAAATTTAAACCGCCTCCATAGGAAGGTAAAGTTGCGTTGTTAAAGGAATTGTCCGAAGTTTTGTTGTCGAAATACAAAATTCCGACACCGGCAAAAAGAAATGGCCGAACAATTACCTCATCATACTTAAAAAAAGTAAATTTAAGCTGCAGGTTGGATTGGATCATGGTGTGATTAAAATGACCTGAAATAGCCTGGTAGCCAATATCACCATAAGATGACTGAAGGGAAACATCCAGGTGGGAAGTAAGATAACGGGATAAAGTCAACGCGCCAAATCCGTAATAGGCCTGGCCGAAATCATAAAAACCCTGACCCAGATCGCCGTTATACTGGGCAAATCCTCCATGAAGGCCGATCGCCCATTTTTTGTCTTCTGACTGTGCTTGATTTACCGTACTGATAAATAAAGCTGCAATGATAAAAAGTAAAGTTTTTTTCATAGTGTTTTAATTGATTA
>JAFGBL010000056.1 GCA_016933115.1 Bacteroidales bacterium
ATAACCTTGCAGGAAATAGCCAGCCGGTTACAAAAAGAAAATATCGACATGGTAGGTGGTCGCATGGTAACCAATACAAGCGATTACATCATCCGAACCTATGGCGAATTTAAATCGCTTAATGAAATTGAGAACCTTATTCTTCGCAAATCAAATAACTCTGGACAAGTATTATTAAAAGATGTAGCCCTCATTGAAGACCATCACAGTTTACAACGCATACGAACCAAATATAATGGAAAAGAAGGCGTTCGTATTTCTATTTTCAAACAGGCCGATGCTAACGCGGTAACCGTTTCTGACCTTATTGCTGCACGAATAGAAGAACTTCGAAAAGTGCTTCCGCCAACTACCCATATTGATATAATTTACGACCAGGCAGAATACGTCCGGCTTGCAACCAATGGCGTACGGAATGCAATGTTACTGGCCGCATTGCTGGTTACCCTGGTTACTGCATTTTTCTTATCGGGCTGGAAAAGAGTATTATCGCTTGTGCTTAGTTTACCTGTTACAATACTTGGTACATTCTTTATAATGGAATCATTGGGATTTTCAATAAATATTTTCACGTTAGGGGGATTGGTGGTTGCCATGACTGTGGTGCTGGATAATAGTGTAGTTATGCTCGAAAACATTACGCGTATCCAGGAAACAGAACCCAATACACAGAATCAGGTCAAAAATGGGGCATTGCAAATAAGTGAGGCAATTGTAACAGCAACTTTCACATTTCTCTCACTTTTTGTTCCCTTCCTGCTTGTACCTGGAATGACATCGCTGCTGTTTCGTGAATTGGTTATCACTGTGGCCATCATTATTTTTCTTTCAATGGTTGTTTCGCTTACGGTAACACCTATGTTTATGGCCCTTTTCTATCCCGAAGGCAAACCGATTACAAAAAAACATTCTTTCATTGCCCGCATTTCCGATAAGTTTATCAATGGCTTAATCTACATTTATAAACCCGTGTTGCATTGGTCTTTGAAATTACGCTGGCTCGTTTTGCTTGTTTTTCTTCTATTGCTCGTCCCAGGTTACCATTATCTGAAAAAAACCGGTTCCGAATTTCTTCCGCAGGCCAATGATGGTTTAATAACCGTTAAAGTGATTATGCCAACAGGAACGGCAATGGATGAAACAGACAGGATCTTGGAACAGGCAGTGAAAATAGTTAACCAACAAGAATATATTCAAGGCTGTGCTACTCTTGCCGGTGGTTCAGTATGGGGATTAGTTACCACCGAAAAAAGTTATGAAGGTGAACTAAATATACAGTTAGTACCTGCTTCCCAACGACCAATGAATACCGATGAATATGTGGAACAACTGCGCCCGTTGTTAATGAAAGCCATTAAAGCTCCCGGAGCAACAGTCAAAGTGTTTCACACCAAAATGAAAGGCATCCGGCAAACAGGCCAATTTGATATTGAGTTGGAAATTCTTGCATCTCGCAGTGAATCCATGCATAATATTTTTAATCAGGCAAGCAATTTACAAAACGAATTGAAAGACCTTGGTTACCTTTCGGGGCTTGACATATCGGTACGGCTAACCAAACCCGAATTTCAAATTAAAGTGGACAGGCAAAAAGCATTTGACCTGGGCTTAAGTTATGAAGAAGTTGGAAACACGGTCAGAACACTGGTAGGGGGAACAGTTGCCACGCGGTATAAAGATGGAGCTTACTATTATCCAATACGTATTGTTACCGATGAACGGGAAATAAATTCATCATCAGATTTGGGAAATATTTATGTGCATACTTCAAAAGGGGCGAAAATATCTTTAAACACAGTTGCCGATGTGGTAAAAGCCACAGGGCCAATACAAATTAATCGAAAAGATCAGGACAGGGTAATAAAAGTTACAGCCAATGCTTCCGGAATCAGTGTGGGTGAAGCTACTACAGCCATAAAACAAAAACTGGAAGCATACAACCTGCCAACCGGATACCGGCTTAATTATGGCGGGCAATCGCAATTGCTTTTGGAAAACATGAATCAAATGGCAATTATCCTGCTGTTTGCCCTCTTTTTGGGTTATGCCGTAATGGTGCTGTACTTTGAAAGTTTTCTGAAGCCCCTGATTATCATTATCCTCATCCCGCTTTCACTGGCAGGAATTTCGTATGCCCTCTACAGTACAGGTACACCATTAAGTGTTACTGCAATGATTGGGATTATAATGCTTACAGGGATGGAAATCAATAATGGAGTGCTGTTACTTACATTCATTGATGAACTCAGGGAGAAAGGAAAAGGCATAGTTGAAGCAATAAAAGAGGCTGCTTTGGTAAGGTTAAGGCCAATTTTAATAACCGACATTAACAGTTTGTTTGGCCTCTTGCCACTTGCATTAACTTTAGGTGATGGAACGGAAATGCTTAAACCAATGGCCATTGTAGTTATTGGTGGATTATTATTTTTTTTGCTGTTGGTCTTTATTTTTATTCCTGTAGTATATTTAATCCTGTATGGGAATAAAGCAAAAATGACAAGTTGACATATTGTTTTGAAAACTTAAAACTTAATCAAAATGAAAAAAATTTGTTTTCTAACAACATTTATGACCGCAACCACCATCCAGGTTTTTGGTCAGCACGGACATCATCCGGTGAATAGCTATAGTGTGTCACCTTTGTTAATTTTTTTAATTGTTGTTGTTATCATTTTAGTGGGTATTATCATTTACATGAGTATCTCTAATACACGGAAAAGGGACGATAACGGAAATATGCCCCCCTCTTATTACCTGAAAGAACGACTGGCTAAAGGTGAAATCAATAAAGAAACATTTATTGAAATCAGGGAGAAAATTGAAGACTATGATGAAAACCAACACATTCAAACAGCTAAACTCAGGTTTGCAAAAGGTGAGATTTCAATTGCTGAGTATGAGGAAATGATTGATTTGCTTGAAGAAAAACCGGAATAAGTTACTCAACCTTCCCTTAGCCATAAGTCACATTGACAAAACACACAAGCCAGACTTTATAAACAAATCCTGCCAAAGAGCTCTTAAAGCCCATTCCACATAAACAAAGAGAATTTCTTTCTGGATGATTTTGAAAAGTAATTATGAAATGAAAATGAATTTGTAGAGAAAAAACGAATCACCTTTGCCTGCATATCCGGTTCATTTTGTGGAATAATAAACAGTGGAATTGAGATAATAACCAGCCCTAATTACTGATAACCTTACAAAAGCGTTTCACGCAACTTTTCTTAATACTCCACTCACCGAAATTAAAGAATCAGATATGATTCACAGTCCGGAATTTCTTTTATAATTTTAATAATAAAATACATTTTCCGGCCACCTGACTCCACTTCACGTAACTACCGGATTATATAACAGGTATGCTACCCCTTCAAAAGAGGACAAAATGAAATATAACACATCAGGTGGAAACGAAAATAGGAATATTTATCAAATCATATAAAGCAAGGAGGCTAAAATGAAAACAACAGATGTACTGATCATTGGCGGAAGTGCAGCAGGTATGGTAACCGCTTTAACAGGAAAATCTTATTATCCGGATAAGAAATTTATTCTTGTGAAAAAACAAAAAGATGTAATGATACCTTGTGGGATACCGTATATTTTTGGAACGCTCGAAAGCATCGAAAAAAATCTCATGCCAGTTGATGCCATGATGCAGAAAAACGGGATTGAATCGTTAGTTGATGAAGCGACTGAGATCAAAACTACCGATAAGGTTGTTATGTTTACCAGTGGTGAAAAAATCCGATACGAAAAACTGGTTATTGCAACAGGCTCAATTCCTGTAAAACCCAAGTGGCTTCCGGGAACCGATTTGGATAATGTTTTTGAAATTCACAAGGATAGAGATTATCTGGATGAAATGAAAACCAAACTGCGTGATACCAAAAACATCGCAGTTATTGGGGCAGGTTTTATTGGCGTGGAATTTTCAGATGAGCTTGCAAAGAAGGGATTCAATGTTACACTTATCGAAAAACTACCTCATATCCTTAATCTTTCTTTTGATGTAGAGCTTTCCGATAGAATTCACGATATTCTAATTAATCGTGGTATAAAAATCATGACAGGTTTCGGGATAAGAAAGATAATTGGAAATGAAAAGGTGGAAGCAATAGAGCTTGAAGATGGACAAAAACTTGAAATGGATGCTGTAATTCTTTCAATGGGATATAAACCAAATTCTGAACTTGCTAAAAAATCGGATATTTATACCGATGAGGATAATTTCATTGCGGTAGATGAGTATATGCGCACCCATGTTAAAGATGTTTTTGCAGTTGGTGATTGCGCTCAAAAACGTGACTTTGTAACACGCCGGAGAACACCAACCATGCTCGCTTCAACTGCATGTGCCGAAGCAAGAATTGCAGGGATGAATTTATTCAACATCAATGTAGTAAAAACATTTAGCGGTACGATTGCAATCTATTCTACAGCTATTGGTAATACAGGATTTGGTACAGCGGGTGTAACCGAACAAAGAGCGATCCAGGAAGGACTTGTAACAGCATCAGCAATCTATGAAGGAGTTGACAGGCATCCGGGTAATTTACCAAATAGTAATAAGCAAATTGTAAAATTGATTGCTGCCCAAAATTCAGGTGTTATAATTGGTGGCGAGGTCATCGGCAGCTTCGAAGCCGGTGAACTCACAAATGTAATCGGACTTGCCATCCAGAACAGAATGTCAGTAAATTCATTTCTAAGTATTCAAATTGGCACACACCCGTGCCTGACAGCTTCGCCTGCAGCATATCCATTAGTAAAAGCTGCCGAATTAATCGCAATAAAAATGCTTGATAAAGATGGGTAAAAAGTCGATTTGAAAACCGGATGTGCCTGGCATAATGAATCCAATAACCTTCACCTTCTCAAACACCAAATCCTGTGGTCAAGGGCTTGAAGTTCGGATACGAAGGCAGGAATATTCAAATAAATTACCAAAATATTAACCTTTCTGGCATGTTACAACCTCTTACCTTTCGTCTGTCAGAAAGATTGACAGGTAGAGAAATTATCTGAGGGATCTTTGAAATTCATGATGAAATGTAGTCGATAGTAAATACCGTAATTGAATAGTTCCATAAATTTTTAATTCGCATATATATATTTGTGTAAGCTGATCGGAATAATAAATACACTATCGAATAACTCAACCTATGCGAAATAAAACTCAAATTATAATATCAAATACCCATGCAAATCATTAAGAAACTTAGCCTTTTTATCGGATTCGCCATCATTTCAACCCAAATTGTGGGGCAGGGAATAATAAGGGAATTCAAAATTGATAAGCAGTATCTCAATTTCCCGGTGGATATGCAGCAGGAGTGGCAGATGGTCCACTTTATACAGAATAAGGATACCCTGACCTATTCGGTAATCCGGATTGCGGATGAGGAACCCGATTACTGGGTATTCAAAGATGTATCGGCATACCGGGGCAAAAAGCTGCAGCTTCTTTTTCGCGACCAGGTGAAAGGGATCGATATGATCTATCTGTCAGACCGTTTCGCCGGTGAAGACAGCCTGTATCATGAAATCAACCGGCCCCTATTCCACTTCTCCTCCCGCAGGGGATGGAACAACGATCCGAATGGGCTGATTTATCTGGATGGAGAATACCACCTTTTTTATCAGCATAATCCTTATGAGATCCATTGGGAGAATATGCACTGGGGCCATGCGGTCAGCAAGGATCTGATCCACTGGACTGAACTGAATGACGCCCTGTATCCCGATCCACTGGGCACCATGTTTTCGGGCAGTGCCGTAATAGACAAAAACAACACGGCCGGATGGGGTAAAAATACATTGGTGGCAGCCTATACTGCAGCCGGCAAGCAACAGGTTCAATGTATTGCTTACAGTCACGATAAAGGACGTACTTTCACCAAATACGAAGGCAATCCCGTTGTTGGTCCTACCCGGGATCCCAAGGTGATC
Source organism: Bacteroidales bacterium (assembly GCA_016933115.1). Classification (GTDB taxonomy): domain Bacteria; phylum Bacteroidota; class Bacteroidia; order Bacteroidales; family JAADJA01; genus JAADJA01. Next base: position 5,956 of record JAFGBL010000056.1, read on the forward strand.
TGGTACGAACCAAACAAGGAATGGGTAATGGCTTTATATCACGATGCGGGGATCAGTTTCCATACCTCCAAGAACCTGAAAGAATGGAAATTCGAAAGTCACATCAAGGGATTTTACGAATGTCCTGAAATTTTTCAACTTCCTGTTGATGGCAATCCCGGAAACACCCTGTGGGTGGTATACGGAGGTTCCGGCACGTATTTGCTGGGTGATTTCGATGGCAAAACATATACTCCCCGATACGGGAAATACCGGAATACCTATGGGGGTCATTATGCGGCGCAAACCTATAACAACCACCCGGAGGGAAAGCGGATACAGATCGGATGGGGACGGATTGAATCCAGAGGCATGCCTTTCAACCAGATGATGTGTTTTCCCACGGAGCTGAGCCTTCGAACCACCCATGAAGGCATTCGCATGTTCAGTGAACCGATAGGTGCCATTGAAAAACTGCATGTCAAAGAACACGATTTATCCGGATTGAGCGTATCCGAGGCAAACCAAAAGCTCAGTGAGATAACACATGATCTGCTGCATATAGTAGCACGGCTGGAATCTTTGAATGGATCCGGGATTTCAATAGATTACCATGGGAACCGTTATTGCAGCATGAATGCAGATGAGATCAACGGAATTCAAACCCCTCTCCCCGATCCGGGTTCCCTGGTTTTTGATATTGAAATTTTAATTGACCGTACCTCGATTGAATCCTTTTATCACGACGGCCGGATTGTATTTGTGCATGCTTTGAAGGATCCGGTGAAAGAGACCGGACTTGAAATCCCGGG
>JAFGBL010000057.1 GCA_016933115.1 Bacteroidales bacterium
CCGCTTCTGCGGCTTTTTGTGATTAAGGAGGACGAGAAGTATATCCGCCAGCTGGCGGAAGTCCTCCCGGGATCACAAAAGGCCGCTTCTGCGGCTTTTTGTGATTAAGGAGGACGAGAAGTTCCAGCCAGTAGGCTGGTAAATATCCGCCAGCCGGCGGAAGTCCTCCCGGGATCACTTACTAAAAGGTAACCACCTGTAAATATGTAACATGCAGGTGGTTTTTTATTTGGAGGTCTGCATAGTGGACTGATTTTTGGAGGTTGTGATAATCAGTATCATTCATTGAGTAAGGCAGAATTCTCATTCCAATCAGGGGTTTCCGCATTCTCAATAATTTTACAGGAATACAGTGAATCACTATGAGAGTATAAGATCCTGAGCCGGCAAATGAAAATATTTTACATTTTCAATTGCTTTTTCCGGGGATTATGATGAATTTTACATCTGGGAAAAATATTTGCGTGTAAAATCATAAAATTTATTCGGTCAGGTAAAAATGATTTTTTAATATTGCTAGCAAAGCGCTTAAATTTCATTCATGACATCGAAATCTTTCAACGCTATTATTGATAACTTCCAAAACGGGAATGTTGGCGATTATTTAAAAGAAAAAATAAAGAAAAATTCCGATTTATCCTTTGTTTCTGCTTTTTTTACAATTTATGCTTACGAACATTTAAAACCCCAACTTGAATCCATAGAAAAACTAAGGTTTTTATTTGGTGAACCAACTTTCATAAAATCACTCGATCCTTCAAAAACGAACCGTAGAGACTTTAAAATAGAGGACGATCAACTTGTTATCCCGATTGAGAGCCGTCTTTCACAAAAAGCAACGGCTGCCGAATGTTCCGAATGGATCAAACAGAAAGTTGAGATAAAATCGATGGTGAAGCCCAATTTTCTTCATGGTAAACTTTACCACATCGAAAATGAAAGTGGGGTGAAAGATGCTGTAATGGGAAGTTCCAATTTTACTGTAAATGGACTGGGCTTAGGAGGTAGTCCGAATATTGAACTAAATATGGAAATCCAGGATAAACGTGACCTGCAGGATTTGAAAGAGTGGTTTGATGATCTTTGGAATGATCAGGATGGCCTGGTTGAGGATGTGAAAGATCAGGTATTAAAATATCTTGAACAACTTTACATCGAAAACGAACCGGAATTTATTTATTTCAAAACGCTGTACCACATCTTTGAAAAATACCTGGATGAACAGGAACGAGGAGGCTTGCTCACTGAAAAAACCGGTTTTTTCGAAAGCGAGATTTGGAATAAACTATACGATTTCCAGAAAGACGGTGTAAAAGGCGCCATCAATAAAATCCTGCGTCATCAGGGTTGCATCATTGCAGATAGTGTGGGTTTAGGTAAAACATTCGAAGCGCTTGCTGTCATCCGGTATTTCGAATTGCTGAATTACCGCGTGCTGGTTCTGTGTCCTAAAAAATTATCCTCTAACTGGACAGTTTATCAATCGGGTAAATCAAACATCCTTAATCCCTTTATAAAGGACAGATTTAATTACTCAGTTCTTTATCACACCGATATGGGCAGAATTACCGGGAAATCGGATGCCGATGGTATTGAACTGGAGCATTTCAACTGGGGAGCCTATGATCTGGTGGTCATTGATGAATCTCACAACTTCCGGGGCAATCCCATGGAGAAAACAAAGGATGATGGCGCCACTAAAATGAACCGTGCCAAATGGCTCATGGAAATGGTGATTAAATCAGGTGTTGATACAAAAGTCCTTATGCTTTCTGCTACTCCCGTTAATAACACTTTACGTGACCTCAGAAACCAGATATCATTGATTACCCGGGGTGCGAATGATGCACTGTTTGAAACAAGCCAGATTAAAGACATTGCTCAAACCCTCAAAAATGCCCAGACTCAGTTTACCCTTTGGGCTGATCATAAAAAAAATCCCGACCGTTCAATTAAACAATTAATGGAAAGGCTCGATTCATCATTGTTTAAACTTTTGGACGAATTGACCATTGCCCGATCCCGGAAACATATCAAAAGCTTCTATGATGTTGAATCCATTGGCGCTTTTCCGAAAAGATTAAAACCGGATTCAATATACCCGAAGATTGATCTGAAAGATCGTTTTTTTACTTACGATGCTTTAAATAAGCGCATACTTCAGTACAAACTTGCCGTATTTAATCCATCTGCATACGTAAAGGAAGAAATGCAGGCCAAATATGAAGAAATAGCCAAAACAAATGTGCTTTCATTTACCCAGGGACAGCGTGAAAATTTCCTGATCGGAATGATGAAGGTGAATTTCCTGAAACGGTTAGAGAGCTCAATTGAATCCTTTGAAATTTCAATGGACCGTACCATCCGCAAAATTGAAAAACTGGTAGAAAAAATTGAGAAATTCAAGGAGCTGAAATTAAATACAATGGAAGAAGATTTATCGGAAGCTGAACCCGACGAATCGGAAATGGAAGAGAATGCCGATGATTTAGAACAGTGGCAGGTGGGTAAAAAATTAAAATTCGATTTTGCCGATCTTCATCTGGATGAATGGCTTGTTGACCTTCAGAAAGACAAAGAGGCGCTTATTGACCTCTATAACAATGCCGTTGCCGTTACACCGGATAGGGACGCCAAACTGAGAGACCTCAAAAAACTGATCAAAGATAAAATCACAAAACCCCTGAACGGAGGAAATAATAAGGTCATCATTTTTACCGCCTTTGCAGATACTGCTGACTATTTATATGATTGCCTTAAAGATTGGGTTCACAAAGAACTTGGGTTTAATATCGCCATGGTGGCAGGTAGCAGTTCTAAAACCACATTTGGTAAAAACGAATTTTCTCATATCCTGACCAATTTCGCACCGTTGGCAAAAGAAAGAGATAAAATAAAAACGATGCCTCAGAAAGATGAAATCGAGGTGTTGATTGGGACAGACTGTATCAGTGAAGGTCAAAACCTGCAGGATTGCGATTACCTGATTAATTACGATATACACTGGAACCCGGTGCGGATCATTCAGCGATTTGGCCGTATTGACCGCCTGGGGAGTCGGAATGAAAAAATCCAACTGGTCAATTTTTGGCCGACCAAAGATCTGGATAATTATATTAATCTGAAAGAACGGGTAGAAGCACGGATGGCCCTTGTGGATGTGACTGCAACAGGTGAAGACAATATTCTTAAAAATGATCAGATTGAGGAACTGATCACCGAGGATTTGAAATACAGGAACAAACAATTAAAGAAATTGAGAGATGAAGTACTCGACCTGGAAGATATGGATGAAAATATTTCACTTACCGATTTCACAATGGATGATTTCAGGATTGAATTGATGAACTTCCTGGAGGATAACAAAAAGCGATTGGAAGAAGCCCCGTTCGGATTGTATGCAGTGGCGCCTTCTCCTTCGGGAAATCATGTTGCGTTAATGGATTCCGATAAATTCAGCGAATCGGAAAAAGAGATCATCCGGCCGGGTGTGGTCTATTGCCTGAAACAGAAAGGTGACACAGGTGGCAACGAAGAAGTGAATCCTCTACAGCCTTATTTCCTGGTGTATATCCGTGATGACGGAACGGTGAGGTACAATTACACCAATGCCAAACATATACTGGAGATTTACCGGCTTATGTGTCAGGGACAAACCAAACCGTTTGAGGAACTTTGCGACCTGTTTAACGAAGAAACCGGGCATGGAAAAGATATGACAGCTTACACGAAACTGCTTGAGAAGGCAGTAAATGAAATAACCCGCGTATTTAATAAAAGGAGCAGCCAGAAAATAAGCGGAACAGACCGGGGGGCATTGCTGATCCCGAAATCGAAACGGGTGAGTGAAATGAATAACTTTGAACTGGTGACATGGCTGGTAATCAAATAAGCGTAACTGGCGCAGTATGCGACCAGTCTGTGAAAATGTGGCAGTAGGGTAGTACCGGGTTATGGAACGAATTAAGTTAAAATGAATACGAACTGGTCGCAATTTGCGACCAGTTCATGAAACATAAGTAAAATGAAGGATTTGATCAAAGCCGACTATGAAACAATGATCTTTACCTTTCGGGGTAGAAAAGTGATGGTGGATACCGATCTTTCCATGCTTTACGATGTGCCCACCAAACGATTGAAAGA
>JAFGBL010000058.1 GCA_016933115.1 Bacteroidales bacterium
CCAAGCTACTAAAGCCAAACCCTATCCAATCCCTACTCTTAAGTATGAAAATCTGAAAAATGGGTCATGCATTGCACAAAACAGGAGTCTCACTGATTTAAGATTCAAAAAAATACATCCGGGAAGAATTAGATGATAGACAATCAAAATAAAACAAATCACAAATCACAAATATCAAATAAAACACAATATTTAAATTCCAAAAGGCAAACAACTTTCAATGAAATTGTAATTTAAAAATTTGGAGTTTGTGATTTCTAATTTGAAGCCTATTTGAAATTTGGCTTATAAAGTTTGGATTTTCCCAGTAAGGGTGTTATCCTTTCAATGCTTCTGCGCCGGCAACAATTTCAAGCAGCTCCTTGGTAATGGTAGCCTGGCGGGCTTTGTTATATTGCAGGCTCAATTCCTTGAGCAACTCATGTGCGTTGTCGGTGGCCTGGTGCATGGCTGTCATCCTGGCACCGTGTTCGGCTGCAAACGAATCGAGCAGTGATTTGTAAAACTGAATCTTCAACGATTTTGGGATGAGGTCGCGAACGATCTCTTCCTTCGATGGCTGGAAAATGTAATCAACCTTTGCAGTTGTTGCCTCCAGGCCTTTTGGTTCAGGAGGTAATACGGGTAAAAACTGCTCCATAATCAGTTTTTGCGTAGCGGCATTTTTAAATTGGTTATAGATAATTTCGACCCGGTCAAATTCTTTTTTTGCAAACAGATCCATCAGCTTTTCAGCTATTTGAGCGGCATTTTCAAAGTTTAGCCGGTCGAAAATCTCATCATGTGATTCGATCACCTTGTATTTTCGTTTGCGGTAGTATTCGGTCACTTTTTTCCCAATGGTCATCAATGCCACCCTGTCCGACTTATGCTGTATGTTATATTTTTCGGACATGGTCTTGTTTGTCATCTTGATTACATTGGCATTGAAAGCACCGCAAAGCCCCCGGTTTGAAGAAACGGCGATCAGCAATACCCTTTCCGGTTCGCGCTGAACCGTAAAGATGCTTCCGTCATCAGTTGTATCAAGGCTGGCGCTCAGGTTTTGTAAAATTTCCTTCAATTTGGCAGCGTAAGGCCGCATTTGCAGAATGGCATTCTGAGCCCGTCTCAACTTAGATGCCGCCACCATCTTCATGGCGCTGGTGATCTGTTGGGTTGATTTGACTGATGCGATCCGTGTCCTGACTTCCTTTAAACTGGGCATTTACTGTTTGATCTGTTTGTTCGGTTATTTTTTCTCGTATTTTCCAATCAACTCCTTAGCAAGCATTTCCAGTGTCTTCAGCACCTCATCAGTTAATTGTCCCTTTCTGAGGGTTTCAAGTATTTGGTTATGCTTCAACTCCAACTGATGAAGAAAATCATCTTCAAATTGATTGATTTTGTCAATCGGGACTTTCATCAAAAGTCCTTTGGTACCGCAGTAAATAATGGCGATCTGCTTTTCAACTGATACCGGTGAATATTGTGGTTGCTTCAGGATTTCCACGTTCCTTCTACCTTTTTCAAGAACTGCCTTGGTGGAGGCATCCAGATCCGAACCGAATTTGGAGAATGCTTCCAGTTCACGGAATTGAGCCTGGTCGAGCTTCAGCGTTCCTGCCACCTTTTTCATCGCCTTGATCTGAGCATTACCTCCAACCCTAGATACACTGATCCCAACATTAATAGCAGGGCGAATCCCTGCGTTGAAAAGATTGGTCTCGAGGAATATCTGCCCATCTGTAATGGAAATTACATTTGTCGGAATATATGCAGATACATCTCCGGCTTGTGTCTCAATAATAGGTAAAGCCGTTAATGAGCCACCACCTTTCACAATTGGCTTCAATGCATCGGGAAGGTCATTCATATTAGCCGCGACTTCATCCGATTGAATGATTTTAGCAGCCCTTTCGAGTAAACGGGAATGCAGATAGAAAACATCACCCGGATAAGCTTCCCTTCCAGGTGGGCGGCGCAGCAACAAGGAAACTTCGCGGTATGCTACAGCCTGTTTGGACAGATCATCATAAATAATCAATGCCGGACGTCCTGTATCCCTGAAATATTCGCCAATTGATGCACCAGCAAACGGAGCATAAAACTGCATGGCGGCGGGGTCGGAAGCAGTAGCACAGACAATAACGGTATAATCCATAGCTCCATGGTCTTCCAGTATTTTGACGATATTGGCAACTGTAGAGCCCTTTTGTCCTATTGCTACATAAATACAATAAACGGGCTCCCCTTTATCGTAAAATTCCTTCTGGTTAATGATGGTATCAATGGCAATGGCCGTTTTACCGGTTTGCCGGTCGCCGATGATCAGCTCGCGCTGGCCCCTTCCAATGGGGATCATGGCATCGATAGCCTTGATACCAGTTTGCAGCGGTTCATTTACCGGTTGCCTGAAAATTACACCCGGAGCCTTTCTTTCGAGCGGCATCTCAATCCTTTCTCCCTTGATATCTCCCTTGCCGTCAATGGGTACACCCAATGTATCGATCACCCGTCCCAACATTCCTTCACCCACCTTAAGGGAGGCGATCTGGCCTGTTCTTTTTACTTTATCTCCCTCAAGTATATTATTTGACTCACCCAATAATACTGCTCCCACATTATCTTCTTCTAGGTTTAAAACAATACCAATCAGGCCGGTTTTTTCAAACTCTATCAACTCACCCGATTGCACATTGTTTAAGCCGTAAATACGGGCAATTCCATCTCCCACCTGCAATACAGTTCCGATTTCTTCCAATGCAGTTGCATCCTTGAATCCCGACAATTGCTGCCGCAATATTGCCGATACTTCCGCTGGTTTAATTTCTGCCATATCTTTATTTCTGTTTTATCTTAAAATCCTTTAATGTACAAATTCACGTCAAATTCTTTTTCCAGGTTCTGTATCTGCCTGAGAATGCTGGCATCGTATTGTTTATCATCAAAATGCATGATAAATCCCCCGATAATGCTCTCATCCACCTTTTCTTTAAGTTCAATCGAAGCTTTGGTCTGCTCTTCCATGATTTTGACCATCCGGTCGCGGATTTCCTTATCGATGGGAACGGCTGTAGTAACAGTTGCTTTGATGATGTTTTTATACTCCCGGAAGAGTTCGAGGAACATTTCGGCAATATCCTGGATAATGGCTTCCCGCCTGTTTTTGGTGATGATCAGTAAAAACCTAAGTGTCAGTTCGTGGATGCTTTTTTCGAATACATTTTTCAGTACCGTCACCTTTTTATTTTCCTTGATGACTGGGCTGCGCAGAAAGAGGATAAAATCACGATTCGACTCACAAATGTCGTAGATCAGCCCGGCATCTTTAAACACCTGTTCCAGGATGTTCTTCTCCAAAGCCAGGTCGAACAATGCTTTGGCATACCGTGTTGCTACTTTGATCTCCTTCATGATCTACCTGCCTGCTTTAATTTTTACCAACCTCATTCAGCATCCGGTCGATGAGTTGTTTGTGCTTGTCTTTTGCCGACAACTCTTCCTTTAGAATCTTTTCTGCAATTTCGATGGAGAGCTTTGCCAACTCATTTTTCATTTCGTGGAGGGCCGCCAATTTTTCGTACTGTATAGCCTCTTTTGCGTTCTCAACGATCCTGTTGGCCTCTGCATTGGCCTTCTCACGGGCATCGTCGATGATCTTGTCCTTCACATGCCGGGCATCCCGTAAAATGCCGTCACGTTCTTCCTTGGCTTCTTTTAAAAGTTGTTCGTTGCTGAATTTCAACTCCTTCATTTCCTCGCGGGCCTTGTTGGCAGCATTCAGCGCTTCATCAATGGATTCTTCCCGCTCTTTCAAACCTTTCATGATGGGTTTCCAGGCAAATTTTGCCAGCACCCATAGCAGGATGCTGAAAGCAACAATCATCCAGAAAATAAGTCCTATACCGGGTTGTACTAATTGCATAATTTATATGGTCTGTTAATTTTTCGTTTAAAAATCAACCTTCACACTTCAGCCAACCGCTGAAATGTGAAGGCCATCGTTTGTTTATTAAACCAGGAAAAGGATCAGCAAACAAACTACAATAGCAAAGAATGCAACACCTTCGATAAGAGCGGCAGCAACGATCATATTTGATCGGATGTCGCCCACAGCTTCGGGCTGACGGGCAATGGATTCAACGGCACCACGTCCGATCTGACCAATGCCGATACCGGCACCGATAGCGGCAACACCTGCTCCGATTCCGGCTCCCATCTGTGCAATTCCTACTACTTCCAATAAAATTTGTAAAAGCGTCATAATATTAATGATTAAGTGTATTTATAATATGCAATAATCTTAAAACTCTTTTTGTCATTCTGAACGCAGTGAAGAATCCA
>JAFGBL010000059.1 GCA_016933115.1 Bacteroidales bacterium
ACTCACACTGGAAATTTTATAATTAAATCCATTCCCATCGGAATTCACATCAATTTCAAAATCATTGATTTTTGACCCTCCATAATTCACCCTCTTTATTGCAGCATTTAATATCAGTTCGTTTTTCGCCTCGTCAAAACTCCCGTGTATCGTTCCCGGTATGAATTCCATTAATTCAGGCAACAGGAAGCCAGAAAGAATGTTATTATCATGGAGTTGGATCTCGAAATCGAAAGCCATCAATTCGCTGTTCTTCCTCAATGGCAGGTCATCAGAAAATGGGAAATAGTTATTAATTAATCTATTGAATATTATCGGAAAGTCGGCAGGGAAAAAAGTCCCGTTGAAGTTTATGCCAATGAGAGCATCATTGAGGTTTAAGCTGTTCTTCTCCGGTTCATTGATCGCAGCATATAACAAGGATCCCAACACATAATTCTCTCCCTGGTGCGATACCATCATGTTGTTGATTCCGGCATCCCCGATCATTCCCAGCTCTTGTGAACTGTTCAGGTTTACCGAAGCTGTCAGGCTTATCTGTATATCTTCCTCAATCAGATTTAGTTTTTTAAGGTCTGCCCCGGGGACGTTCAAACGAAGCACATACTGCTGCCGGCCGGCATCCAGGTTAACAACCCACTCCAGGTCAAGCACTGCATTTTCATCATTCAGGTTTATTTTACCTTCGAATTCCCGGCCGGTGACCCCGGCATTAATGCTGAGGCTGTGGTAATTGTACTGATTAAAATAAATTTGTGACACTTCCGCTTCAATTCGCGCCCTGATCGATTCCTTATCATATCCTTGTCCGTCAAAATCAGCAGTTAATGTTAACGGGCCGAATGTTTCCCGGTTTTTGAGCAGCATGCCCAGATCAAAATTCATGATCCTGACCTTGCCGCTGTAGCTTTCATCACGGCCCATGGCAAGGTCGGCATCGGCTGAGCCAAAGCTGCTGTAAAAGCCAATTTTCGATTTAAAGGCTTTTATCTGCCCGTCAAAACTGATTTGAGTGCTGATCATTGCCGGAAGTTCAATGTTTTCAGGCATTAAGGGTCCGGCTATCATTTCGATATCTTCCCGGCCTGTGTGAAGCGTCAGGTTAGGGAAATAAAAATTTGCGGTTTCAAATTCCGGCAATCCATCTATTTTAAAATCCGTTTTCAGTATGGTATTATTTCCTGTGCTGATTATCAGGGTTTTTCCGTTCAGCTGGGCAAGTGTTCCGTTCAAACTTCCTGAAATGGATGTAATATTGTTACCATTCCTAAAGAAAGCCGGGGTGTTTAGCTCTGGTAAAAAATAATTGATATCGGTAGTTTTCAGGCTCAGCTCTCTTATTTCAGCTTTAAGGATCACACTTTGGATTGAATCCTTCAGGGATGCCAGGGAGGAATAATGAATGTTTACATCTGCATCAATATAAGAGCCTGCTGTTTTGATTTGGAGCGATTTGGCCGATAAGGAATTGGGATCCATGGTGATAATCGTCTCGAATTTCTCAATGGCAAAATTGTTCTGATCAACCGCTGAGAATTTTTTTAACGATGCTTCAGCTTTACCATCTGCATAGGATAAATCAGCTGCAGCCAGCATTATATGTTCATACCTCAAACCGTATGGATCAAAAACGTTTTTTTCCCCGGTCTGGCCGGGAGTTATGTAGGCAAAGGAGGTTTCATCCAGATCGATATGCCCTATTTTAATTTTCAGATCAGGTTGGAAGCCGATTTCCAAATCTGATAATTTTAGCCGGCTGATATCGGCTAAAATCGACTTAGCACCATCCTTTCCTCCGTATTTATCATCATACCGGATGCGTATGTCTGTCAGGCCGGCTTTGTCAAGGCTGAATGTCCACACGCCATTTTTCCGTGATTTGGCTTTTGCCCGGCCGGTTGTATCTCTTAAATCAATCAGGAGGAAATCAAAGTTGAACAGCGAATCTTTTTCACTCCGGTTGATGTTGAAATTCGCACCCTCGAGCTCGAAGGAATTTATTACTATTTCCTTCCTGAGCAGACCGACAATGTTCAGATTAATTTTTGCTTCAGCAGCGTAAAATAGGGTATCTTGTTCTTTATCATCAAGATATATACCCTTAATAAGTACTGACTTAGGGAAAGAAATGCTGATCTTATCCAGTTCAACCCTTGTATGAGTTTTTGAAGTGATAAAGGAAACAGCATATTCAGTTAGCCTGGTTTGAATTGCAGGGATTTGGATAATGACAATAATAGCAATAACCAGAAGCACTATACTTATGACAAGCCATATGATGGCCTTAAAAAGTTTTTTAAGAAACGGAACCACGATATTCAGTGCATTACTTAAGATAAAATTACAGTTGAATGCATGTCTGCAAGTTACATCATTATATGGAAGAGTTACATTATTCACGCTTTTGATTCATGGTGTGAATCTTGTAACTCTTAAATAAAGTTGTGTAACATTTCCCGAAAGCGGCGGCCGTAACTTTGAATGGTTATCCTTTGAAAGGGGATGTCCTGCCTGCATTGTATTACTGAGGCAAATTGAAATTGAACT
>JAFGBL010000060.1 GCA_016933115.1 Bacteroidales bacterium
CATACATTGGATTATAAAAATGCGAAAACTGTTCAGGAATCTGAATTGCCTGTAAATACAATTTTCACCGATATCACTTCAAAAAGTAAAATAGATTATTTGCATAAAGAAAATGAATTTGACGATTTTAAGCATGAAAGCCTGTTACCCCACAAAATGTCACAATTTGGTCCGGCATTGGCATCTGCTGATGTAAATGGCGATGGACTGGAAGATTTTTACGTTGGAGGTGCCTTGGGATTTGCAGGTGTTTTATATGTGCAAAATCAGGGTGGAGCTTTTCAATCTTCATATGCAACAAGCTTTTTATGGGACAGTGAAAAAAAATATGAAGACGTTGCAGCATTGTTCTTCGATGCAGATTCAGATGGAGACCAGGACTTATATGTTGTAAGCGGGGGTAATGAATATCCTGATGGAGATGAAGGATTACAAGACCGTTTATACACAAATGATGGGAAAGGAAATTTTCTGAGAAGTAAAGCCTTGCCTGAATTAAGGTTAAGCGGGAGTGCTGTAAAAAGCGGAGATTATGACGGTGATGGTGATTTGGATTTGATTATCGGTGGAAGGCAAACACCAGGGCTGTATCCTTATCCCGCAAGTTCAACAATCCTTCGGAATGACAGTAAGAATGGAGATCTTAAATTTGTTGATGTTACTGCAGAATTAATACCGGAATTTAAAAATATTGGCATGGTCACCGATGCAGATTGGGTGGATATTGATAATGATAACGATTTGGATTTAGCAGTGGTTGGGGAATGGATGCCAATTACAATTTTTGAAAACGATCAGGGAGCTTTTAAAATAAAAAATGGAACCGGTTTAGAAGATCAAGTGGGTTGGTGGAGTAGTATTGAATATGCCGATTTTGATAATGATGGAGATATGGATTTTATCGCAGGTAATTTAGGATTAAACTATAAATACAAGGCAAGCCCTGATGAACCCTTTGAAATTTACGCAAAGGATTTTGACAATAATGGTACAACTGATATTGTTTTAGGATATTATGATACAGGAAATCTGGTTCCTGTAAGGGGATTGGAATGCATATCAAATCAGATTCCTTCTGTATTGAAAAAATTTCCCACCAATAATTTATTTGCGAAGGCTACCCTTAAAGATATATTTGGTGAGGAAAATTTGCAGGATGCATTGTTTTATGCTGCTACAGATTTTGCTACATGTTACATTGAAAATACAGGGGACTTTACATTTAAAGTCCATCCTTTGGTTAACAGGGCACAGTTGTCTTCTGTAAATACCATTCAAATTGATGATTTTAATTCAGATACTTTTTTGGATGTTCTGATTGCAGGGAATATGTATGGTTCAGAAATCAGGACACCAAGGAATGACGCCGGTTACGGACTTCTGCTCACAGGTGATGGCAAAGGAAATTTTATTCCCGTGGAAATGAATGAAAGCGGGGTTTGTGTGCCGGGCGATGTTAAAGGCAGTAAAAGGATTAAATTGTCAGGTGGTAAAGAAGGAATTCTTTTTGCAAAAAATCAGGATTACTTACAACTTTTGGTTGTTGAGTAAATAGGTAATATCTTCATTGTAACTGACAAATAAAAGATTTCAGGCATGAAACTATCTCAAAATAATTTCCTGGGGTGACTATTAAATTTTTATGATGAATTTGAAATTTTAAGATCTATTTAAAGTACCCGGAACCCAACAACAGGTAGCACTAAACCTGGAGTAGAATTCGAAAATTGTTATCATGAAATTATAACATACAAACTAAAACATATTTTCAAACAATTAAAAAAATATATATAAGAATGGACTGCTTGACCCAATGTTATATATTCAGCCGGATGAAAGGAATAAACGGGTTATTGAGAGGCATACATGGCTGAGGGCAGCTGCAGGGATAAAAAATGAAAGATATTCCAATCAGGGGATAAAAACAATTTTTCAAGCCTTGAGGATACTAAAATATGGATGTGCAAAAAAACTCCTGCAGATAAACCAAAATAAATCAAAAATTGCCCCAGAGTTAAAACCTTTGAATTATATGACAAAGGGCTTGCTTCCTAAAAATCAGGTACAATTAAATCACTGGTAACTCTCAAAGATGAATCTCAGTTTGGATTATTCAACAGCAAATAAAAATCAGAATTTGGTTTCGTTTTTATCGCAGATTAACCTAATCTCAAACTAGATTAGGTTTTTTTTGATGTGCTCGCGGGCTGGATTTTGGATCATCCGGCACAACCGGGCCTTATTTTTATTTATTCTAAAAACCGACTATTAATCCAAAATATTCCGTTCAGAAGAAAAGTAAACTCAATAAATAATTGTAATATTACCCCCATCTCAGTAAACGACTAACCATTCTTTGTCTAATTTTTAAATATGAACAACTATGAAAATTAAAGCAACATTCCTGATATCGTTGCTAATGTTAGGCGGTACATACGGTTATGCCCAACTGTCGAAAAATCCAAATAAATTTTTAGGCAACATTACCACAATGGGTTCTATCAGAAGTGATTTCGATGATTACTGGAATCAGCTAACTCCTGAAAATGAAACGAAATGGGCATCGGTAGAAGGAACCCGTGATGTTTACAATTGGGGAAAAGTCGATACTTATTACCAGTATTGCAAGAATCACAATTTCCCGTTCAAGTTTCATACGCTTATCTGGGGCGCTCAATATCCAAGATGGATGGATAACCTTTCCCAAAGCGAGCAATTGGAAGAAATTACCGAATGGTTTGATGCTGCTGCCGAGCGCTATCCCGATATAGAATATATTGATGTCGTCAACGAAGCACTTCCGGGGCATCAGCCAGCACCCTACAAAAATGCGCTGGGTGGCGATGGCGCATCGGGATACGATTGGATTGTAACCGCATTTAATATGGCTCGTGAGCGTTGGCCCGATGCGGTACTTATTTACAACGATTACAATACATTTCAGTGGAATACAAATGGCTATATTGATTTACTGAAAAAAATAGTGGCAGCAGGTGCTCCGGTTGATGCCGCTGGTTGCCAGGCTCACGATCTGAACGATATGTCAGGTGCCAATTTTAAAACTGTTTTGGAAAAAATTCACAATCAAACAGGCCTTCCTATCCTCATTTCTGAATACGATATTAATAAAGAAGACGATCAGGTGCAATTGACGCGTTACAAAGAACAAATTCCTATTATGTGGGAGGCTGATTATGTGGCAGGAGTAACGATCTGGGGATACATCTACGGCTCCACCTGGCTTGACTATTCGGGTTTGATTAAAAATGGGGTTGAACGCCCTGCCTTGGAATGGCTTCGTGAATATATGCTGACAGATGCCGCAATAAATGCAAAGAGTCCGTTGATGAACGTTGGTGGATTTGCTTACATCAGTGCATCGGCAAATTTGGTTGAAATCAATACTGAAGTAACAATTAAGGGAAAGGCACATAGCGAGAACGA
>JAFGBL010000009.1 GCA_016933115.1 Bacteroidales bacterium
ACTTCCTTGGTAAGGAAGGGGTCATGAGTTCAATTCTCATCAATGGCTCAAAATTTAAACCAACTGAATATTTAAATTAAAATTCTATTAAATAACAATTAACATGGCAAAAGAAACTTTTGATCGTTCAAAACCGCACGTTAATATTGGTACCATTGGACACGTTGACCACGGGAAAACCACATTAACCGCTGCTATTACTATCAACCTTCAGGATAAAGGTTTGGCTACATACAAATCCTTTGATGAAATTGACAACGCTCCTGAAGAAAAAGAAAGAGGTATTACCATCAATACCGCTCATGTGGAATACCAAACCGAAAATAGACACTATGCACACGTTGACTGCCCCGGTCACGCTGACTATGTAAAAAACATGGTTACCGGTGCTGCCCAAATGGATGGTGCTATTCTGGTTGTTGCGGCAACTGACGGTCCGATGCCTCAAACAAGGGAACATATCCTGCTTGCTCGTCAGGTCGGTGTGCCAAAGCTTGTCGTCTTCATGAATAAAGTTGATATGGTTGACGATGAAGAACTTCTCGAACTGGTTGAAATGGAAATCAGGGAATTGTTGAGTTTCTACGAATTTGACGGCGACAATACTCCGGTTATCCAAGGTTCTGCTTTGGGCGCACTCAATAAAGAAGAAAAATGGGTATCCAAAATTTGGGAACTGATGGAAGCTTGCGACACATGGGTTCCATTACCGGAGCGTGATATCGACAAGCCTTTCCTGATGCCTGTTGAGGACGTTTTCTCAATTACCGGACGTGGAACGGTTGCTACCGGCAGAATTGAATCTGGTGTAATTAAAGTGGGTGAACCAGTCGATATTATCGGCCTTGGAGCTGAAAAACTGAAATCGGTTTGTACAGGAGTTGAAATGTTCAGGAAAATTCTCGATCGTGGAGAAGCTGGTGACAATGCCGGTTTACTTTTGAGGGGTGTTGACAAGAAAGAAATTTGCAGGGGTATGGTTATTGCTGCTCCAGGCTCTATTACTCCGCATACACGTTTCAATGCTGAAGTTTATATCCTGAAGAAAGAAGAAGGTGGTCGTCATACACCATTTCACAATAACTACCGTCCACAATTCTATTTCAGGACAACCGACGTTACCGGTGAGATTGTTCTTCCGGAAGGCGTTGAAATGGTTATGCCTGGTGACAACCTGACCATTGAGGTAAAACTCATTGCAGAAATCGCAATGAATAAAAACCTCCGGTTTGCTATCCGTGAAGGAGGCCGTACCGTCGGCGCAGGACAGGTAACCGAAATTCTTGAATAAGAATTGAAACAATATATGCATAGGAGGTATCCCGCCGGAGCGGGATGCCTTTCTGTGCTAATAAAAATGTTCTTTCAGAATTACGGGTGTAGCTCAGCTGGTAGAGCTCTGGTCTCCAAAACCAGGAGTCGTGGGTTCGAATCCTACCACCCGTGCAAAATTCAGAATATCAATGGCAAAATTTAAATTAGTAGGTTACGCAAAGGAAAGTTATGACGAACTTATGCATAAAGTTTCCTGGCCAACCTGGAGCGAACTTCAAAACAGTGCGATCGTTGTGTCAATTGCTTCCCTCATCATCGCGCTGATAGTTTTTTTAATGGATTTTTCATTCGATCATCTTTTACAATTGTTTTACAAGAATTTTTAACTGTTTGAGGCGTTCAACTTTAAGACAAAAAAATTCTAAAACATTACACTTCGGATAATGATTGAGCAAGTTAAAAAATGGTACGTAGTCAGAGCGATCAGTGGGAACGAAAAGAAGGTTAAGCAGTACATCGAAAGTGAAATCAGCAGGCTGAACCTGCAGGATTTTGTGTCGAAGGTGCTTATACCGATCGAAAAAGTTTACCAGGTCAGAAATGGGAAAAAAATCAGTAAGGAAAGAAATCTTTATCCTGGTTATGTTCTCATTGAAGCTGCATTGGTAGGTGAAGTACCTCACATTATTAAAAATGTCCCGGGAGTCATTGGATTTCTGGGATCAAAAGGAGAGCCTATTCCTATGAGGCAATCCGAAGTGAACAGAATTTTAGGAAAAGTAGATGAACTGGCCGAGCAGGGCGAAGAGGTTAACATCCCGTTTATCGTGGGTGAAACCGTTACGGTTATAGATGGTCCGTTCAATAGTTTCAGCGGTGTGATCGAGGAGATCAATGAAGAAAAGAAAAAATTGAAAGTGATGGTAAAGATCTTCGGACGAAAAACACCATTGGAATTGAGCTTTATGCAGGTTGAAAAAGAATAGTCGGTAAACAATTTACTATTGATTCTGAACTGAGCTGTTACGCGAGCATAATTTAACGATTAATTAGGAATTTAAAATGGCTAAAGAAGTAAGTGGATTAATCAAGTTACAAATCAGAGGAGGTGCTGCAAACCCGTCTCCACCCGTTGGACCTGCATTGGGTGCCAAAGGAGTGAACATCATGGAGTTTTGCAAGCAGTTTAATGCTCGTACACAGGATAAACCCGGACAGTTATTACCGGTCATTATCACTGTTTACAAAGACAAATCCTTTGATTTCATCATTAAAACTCCGCCGGTTGCAGTACAGTTGTTGCAGGCAGCAAAAATTAAAAAGGGATCAGCCGAATCAAACCGTTCCAAAGTAGCTACAATTACTTGGGAACAGATTCAGGCAATTGCAGAAGCAAAAATGCCCGACTTAAATGCTTTTACTGTCGAATCGGCCATGAAAATGGTTGCTGGTACAGCCAGAAGCATGGGTATTCGCGTTAAAGGAACCGCTCCCTTTGCAATCAACTAGTTATAATTGAGGAGTTAATTAATTTTAGGTAAAATGGCCAAACTAACTAGAAAAAGGAAAGAAGCTTTAGCGAAATACGATAAAAGTCAACAATATCCTATTTCAGAAGCAGTTAAAATTGTTAAGGACGTAACATATACCAAATTCGATGCATCGGTCGATCTGAATATCAGGCTGGGTGTCGATCCGCGAAAAGCCAATCAAATGGTTCGTGGCACTGTTGCCTTGCCTCACGGTACAGGTAAAACAGTGAGGGTATTGGTTCTTTGCACTCCTGAAAAGGAAGAAGAAGCTAAAGCTGCAGGAGCAGATCACGTCGGTCTTGACGATTATATCCAAAAAATAAAAGGCGGCTGGACCGACATCGATGTTGTAATTACAATGCCGAGTGTTATGGCGAAAGTGGGTGCCCTGGGTAGGATTTTAGGACCCAGAGGGCTGATGCCCAATCCGAAAAGCGGAACCGTAACGATGGATATAGGTAAAGCAGTTCTGGATGTAAAAGCTGGTAAAATTGATTTTAAAGTGGATAAATTCGGTATCGTTCATGCTTCGGTTGCAAAAGTGAATTTTGATGACCAGAAGATCATTGAAAATGCCAGGGAATTGATCCACACTATTGTTAAATTAAAACCGGCTGCAGCCAAAGGAACTTATATCAAAAGCATTTACATGTCGAGTACGATGAGTCCTGGTGTTCAAATAGAACCTAAATCGGTAACATTAAATTAATAACGATTAAAAGGTAAAACTTTTTACGATGAGAAAAGAGGAAAAAAATCAGCTTGTTGATTCAATCGCCGAGCAGCTCAATAACAATAATACGATATACTTTGCCGATACTTCCAACCTGAATGCGGAAGCTACCAGCAATTTGAGAAGGCAATGCTTTAAGCGAGAAATCAAGCTGACCGTAGTAAAAAACACATTGCTCAAAAGAGCATTGGAAAAATCTGATAAAAAACTCGACGAATTCTACCCAATATTGAAAGGTCCTACTTCATTAATGTTTTCTGAAGGCGGGAATGTACCTGCAAAACTCATTAAAGAGTTGCGCAAAACATCCGACAGGCCTATTCTTAAGGGTGCATTTGTTGAGGAAGTTGCTTACCTGGGGGATGATCAACTCGATGCTTTGGTTAATATCAAAACCAAGAATGAATTGATCGCTGATTTGATTGCATTGCTGCAATCCCCGGCCAAAAATGTTATTTCAGCATTGCAGTCGGGCGGTCAGAACCTTACAGGTATTTTAAAAACACTCTCCGAAAAGGAGAATTAAGGAAATAATTATTAGTAAAATCAATAAAAAATTTAAATAAAATGGCAGACTTAAAGGCATTTGCAGAACAATTAGTAAACTTAACTGTTAAAGAAGTAAACGAATTAGCGCAAATTTTAAAAGACGAATATGGTATTGAACCAGCAGCAGCTGCAATAGCAGTTGCAGGCCCTGCAGCAGGCGGAGCAGAAGGTGGTGCAGTTGAAGAAAAAACATCATTTGATGTAATTTTGAAAGCCGCCGGGCAATCCAAACTGGCTGTTGTTAAACTCGTAAAGGAATTAACCAGCCTCGGATTAAAAGAAGCCAAAGAACTGGTAGATGCTGCTCCTAAAGCAATCAAAGAAGGAGTTTCAAAAGATGAAGCCGAAGCATTACAAAAACAATTGGAAGAAGCCGGAGCAGAGGTTGAAGTTAAATAAAGGGTTAAAACTGGATTGCAGGAATTAGACTGCTACAGCACTTCTGTGCTGGGCGGTCTATTTCCGTATTTATATTTTTCTAAGTTCATTTATTTATTTTTAAATTCCTAAAATCATAAAGCCTTGGCTACTACCAAAGAAAATAAACGAATCAATTTCAGTGCGACAAAAATCAAATATGATTATCCCGACTTTCTCGACATCCAGATAAAATCCTTTAAGGATTTTTTCCAACTGGAGACCAATCCCGAAAATCGGGTGGAAGAGGGGATGTACAAAGTATTCAGTGAAAATTTCCCTATCACCGATGCAAGAAACAATTTCGTGCTCGAATTTCTTGACTATTTCATCGATCCACCAAGATATTCCATCGACGAATGTATCGAGCGGGGACTTACCTATAGCGTCCCACTGAAAGCAAAATTGAAATTATATTGTACCGACCCGGAACATGAAGATTTTGAAACCATTATCCAGGATGTTTATCTGGGGATGATCCCTTATATGAGCCCCAAAGGGACTTTTATTATCAATGGTGCCGAAAGGGTTGTCGTTTCGCAGTTGCACAGGTCGCCCGGTGTATTCTTCGGACAACACCAGCATGCCAACGGAACAACCCTTTATTCAGCCAGGATCATACCGTTCAAAGGTTCCTGGATGGAATTTACCACCGACATCAACAACGTGATGTACGCTTACATCGACAGGAAAAAGAAGTTACCTGTGACCACATTGCTCCGGGCTATTGGATACGAAAGTGACAGGGACATCCTTGAAATTTTCAACCTCGCCGAAGAAATCAAAGTCAGTAAAAGCGGACTAAAAAAAGTACTGGGCCGCAGGTTGGCAGCACGGGTTGTCCGTTCCTGGATCGAAGATTTTGTGGATGAAGATACAGGTGAAGTTGTATCTATCGAGCGAACCGAAGTGATCATCGACAGGGAAACAATCCTCGAAAACAAACATGTGGACGAAATCGTCGACTCCGGTGTAAAAACCATCCTTCTGCATCGTGACGAAACCACCGCTACCGATTATTCAATCATTTTCAATACCCTTCAGAAGGATACTGCAAACTCAGAAAAAGAGGCTGTTGAATTTATTTACAGGCAGCTGAGAAATGCAGAACCGCCTGACGAGGAAACTGCCCGGGGTATCATTGATAAACTGTTTTTCTCAGATAAACGTTACGACCTTGGTGATGTTGGGAGATACAGGATCAACAAGAAACTGGGTTTGAATGTTGATTCGGAAATTAAGGTTCTTACAAAAGAAGATATCATCGATATTATCAAATACCTCATCGAGCTGGTGAACTCCAAGACCGATGTGGATGATATCGATCACCTGAGCAACCGGAGGGTTCGTACCGTTGGTGAGCAGCTCTATGCACAATTCGGAGTAGGTCTTGCCCGTATGGCCAGGACCATCAGGGAACGAATGAACGTGAGGGATAATGAAGTATTTACCCCAACCGACCTGATCAACGCTAAAACTTTGTCATCGGTAATCAATTCTTTCTTCGGGACCAACCAATTGTCTCAGTTCATGGATCAAACCAATCCATTATCTGAACTTACCCATAAACGTAGGATTTCTGCATTGGGCCCGGGTGGATTGTCAAGAGAAAGAGCCGGTTTTGAGGTTCGTGACGTTCACTACACCCACTACGGTAGGTTGTGCACCATCGAAACTCCCGAAGGTCCGAATATCGGCCTGATTTCATCACTTTGTGTTTATGCCAAGATCAATAAACTTGGTTTTATTGAAACTCCTTACAAGAAAGTTGAAAACGGAGGTGTTGACCTGGCTGAACCGCCTATTTACCTGAGTGCCGAAGAAGAAGAAGACAAAATCATTGCCCAGGCTAATACACTGTTGAATGATGACGGGTCCTTTGTTAATGATCGGGTTAAGGTCAGGTATCATGCCGATTATCCGATCACGCCGAAAGAGGAAGTAACACTCATTGATATTGCACCTAACCAGATCGCTTCCATCGCAGCCTCGTTGATCCCGTTCCTCGAACATGATGATGCCAACAGGGCGTTGATGGGATCGAATATGATGCGTCAGGCTGTTCCCTTGCTGAATGCCGAAGCTCCTATTGTCGGAACCGGAATTGAAGGCTATGTTGCCCGCGATTCCCGCGTATTGATCAATGCCGAAGGTGATGGCGTGGTTGAATACGTTGACGCAAACGAAATCAAGATCAGGTATTCAAGGAAGGAAGATGAAAAACTCGTCAGTTTCGATGATGATGTTCAAACATATTACCTCACAAAGTTCAAACGGACAAACCAGAACACATCCATCAACCTGAGGCCCATTGTCCGTAAAGGAGATAAAGTGAAGAGAGGGCAGGTACTGTGCGAAGGTTATGCAACCAAAAACGGGGAACTGGCTCTTGGAAGAAACCTGATGGTGGCATTCATGCCCTGGAAAGGTTATAATTTTGAAGATGCCATCGTAATTTCCGAGCGGGTTGTAAAGGAAGACATTTTTACTTCGGTTCATATCGAAGAGTTTACCCTGGAGGTCAGGGATACGAAAAGAGGGATTGAAGAACTCACTGCCGACATCCCAAACATAAGTTCAGAGGCAACAAAAGATTTGGACGACAGTGGAATTATCCGAATCGGTGCCGAAGTAAAAGAAGGTGATATTCTGATCGGCAAGATCACTCCAAAAGGAGAATCCGACCCGACACCGGAAGAAAAACTGCTGAGGGCCATCTTTGGGGACAAAGCAGGTGATGTGAAAGATGCCTCGCTGAAAGCACCCCCGTCAATGAAAGGTGTTGTGATCGATAAAATGCTTTTCTCGCGTGCCATCAAGGACAGAAAAGCCAAAAACAAGGAAAAGGAAATCATCAAAATATTGGATGATGAGTATGAAAGGGGTGCCGAAGATCTCAAGAATAAGCTTGTGGATAAGTTGGCCGAAATTGTGAACGGTAAAACATCTCAGGGAGTTTACAATAAATTTAAGGAAGAGATCATCCCGAAAAAAGCCAAGTTCACACAAAAACTTTTACTGGGTGTCGATTATCTGAACGTAAACCCCAGCAAGTGGACCACGGATAAGGATAAAAATGACCTGATTAAACAGGTAATCAATAATTATACTATCAAATACAAGGAAATACTTGGTGTTTACAACCGGAAAAAATTCGTAGCCAGTGTTGGTGATGACCTGCCGAACGGAATTGTTCAGATGGCCAAGGTTTTTATCGCTAAAAAGCGTAAATTAACCGTTGGCGATAAAATGGCAGGACGGCACGGGAACAAGGGTATCGTAGCCAAGATCGTTCGCGAAGAGGACATGCCTTTCCTCGAAGACGGAACTCCTGTGGATATCGTATTAAATCCGTTGGGCGTACCATCACGTATGAACCTGGGACAGATTTATGAATCTATCCTCGGCTGGGCGGGTAAAAACCTGAACATGACCTTTGCTTCACCCATTTTCGATGGGGCTACTTCGGAGCAGATCAATGATTACATGGAAAAAGCAAGTCTTCCTAAAAACGGAATGGTTTACCTGTATGACGGAGGAACCGGCGAGCGTTTCGACCAGCCGGCAACCGTCGGATACATTTACATGCTGAAACTTCACCATATGGTTGATGATAAGATGCACGCCAGGTCAATCGGACCATACTCGCTGATTACTCAGCAACCCCTTGGTGGTAAAGCCCAGTTCGGAGGACAGCGTTTTGGTGAAATGGAGGTATGGGCACTCGAAGCATTTGGTGCTGCCAATATTTTACAGGAAATTCTGACTGTTAAGTCGGATGATGTGATCGGCAGGGCCAAGGCATACGAATCCATTGTCAAGGGTGAAAATATGCCCAAACCGAACGTTCCTGAATCCTTCAATGTTCTTGTTCATGAATTGAGGGGGCTGGGTTTGAACATTACTTTCGACAAGTAATAAATTAAAATTTCAATTTGTATTAAATCGTAATTAAGAAAACAATTATATGGCTTTCAGAAAAGACGAAAAAATACCCGGTGAATTTTCAACAATTACCATTAGCCTGGCTTCTCCGGAAATGATCCTCGAAAGATCGCACGGAGAAGTTACCAAACCGGAAACCATCAACTACCGGACTTATAAACCGGAAAGGGATGGATTATTCTGCGAAAGGATATTCGGGCCGGTAAAAGACTGGGAATGCCACTGTGGAAAATATAAAAGGATCCGTTACAAAGGAATTGTATGTGACCGCTGTGGTGTGGAGGTTACCGAGAAAAAGGTAAGACGCGAACGCATGGGACATATTCATCTCGTTGTACCGGTAGCCCACATTTGGTTCTTCCGCTCCCTGCCAAATAAAATCGGGGCATTGCTCGGTTTACAAACCAAAAAACTGGATACGATCATTTATTACGAAAGGTATGTTGTCATTAATCCCGGTATAAAGGGAGCCGATGGTATCAACTACCTCGATTTTCTGACTGAAGAAGAATATTTCGATATCCTGGAAACACTTCCCGCTGACAATCAGTACCTGGATGATAGCGATCCCAATAAATTTATTGCAAAAATGGGAGCTGAAGCCATACATGATTTATTGGCTCGCCTCGATCTTGACAAAGAATCTTATGATCTCAGGCACAAGGCAAATACAGAAACTTCACAGCAAAGAAAGCAGGACGCATTAAAAAGGTTACAGGTTTTTGAAGCTTTCCGCGACGGGCTGGGCCGTATCGAAAACAGGCCTGAATGGATGATCGTCAAGGTAGTACCGGTTATCCCGCCGGAATTAAGGCCTTTGGTACCTCTGGACGGCGGCAGGTTTGCCACCTCCGATCTCAACGACCTTTACAGAAGGGTGATCATCAGAAACAACCGTTTGAAAAGGTTGATCGAGATCAAAGCACCTGATGTGATCATGCGTAACGAAAAAAGGATGCTACAGGAAGCTGTCGATTCATTGTTTGATAATTCGCGTAAGTCCAACGCTGTGAAAACCGAATCCAACAGGGCTCTCAAATCACTCAGCGATAGCCTTAAAGGTAAGCAGGGACGGTTCCGTCAGAATTTGCTGGGTAAAAGGGTTGACTATTCGGGAAGGTCGGTTATTGTCGTTGGTCCTGAACTGAATTTGAACGAATGCGGGATTCCCAAAGAAATGGCTTCCGAATTGTTCAAGCCATTCATCATTCGCAAAATGCTGGAAAGAGGAATAGTCAAAACCGTTAAATCTGCCAAGAAAATTGTCGACAGAAAAGACCCGGTTGTTTGGGATATTCTCGAAAATATATTGAAAGGGCATCCAGTTATGCTAAACCGTGCCCCTACTCTTCACAGGCTTGGTATTCAGGCATTTCAGCCTAAATTGGTAGAAGGGAAAGCCATTCAGTTACACCCGCTGGTTTGTACGGCGTTCAACGCCGACTTCGACGGTGACCAAATGGCGGTACATGTGCCGCTAGGCAATGCAGCAATCCTTGAAGCCCAGATATTGATGCTGGCTTCCCATAATATTCTCAACCCTGCCAATGGGGCACCAATTACGGTTCCATCGCAGGACATGGTTTTGGGTTTGTACTACATGACCAAGTCAAAAATGAGTGTCGAAAATGAACCTGTCAAGGGTGAAGGATACCATTTTTATGGTCCGGAGGAAGTGATCATTGCTTTCAATGAAAAGAAAGTTGAACTCCATGCTGTTATCAAGTGCAAGGTAAAGGACAGGGAAAACGGTGAATTAGTGGAGAAAACCATTGAGACCACCGTCGGTCGTGTCCTGTTCAACCAGGTAGTTCCTGAGGAATACGGATACATCAATGAGTTGCTGACAAAAAAAGCACTCAGGGATATTATCGGGAATGTGTTGAAGGAAACCGGAACTGCAAAAACCGCTCAATTCCTGGATGACATTAAGAACCTGGGATTTAAAATGGCTTTTGAAGGCGGATTATCATTCAACCTGGGAGATGTTCTTATTCCAAAGATCAAAGAGGAATTGGTTCAGCAGGCCAACGAGGAGGTTGAAGAGGTAATGAACAACTATAACATGGGGTTCATTACGAATAACGAAAGGTACAACCAGATCATCGACATCTGGACACATACCAACTCCCGTTTGACAAATACCCTGATGCAGCAACTTGCTCAGGACAAACAAGGGTTTAATGCCATATACATGATGCTCGACTCCGGTGCAAGGGGTTCGAAAGAACAGATCAGGCAGCTTTCCGGAATGAGGGGTCTGATGGCAAAACCTCAAAAATCGGGAGCTACAGGTGGTGAAATCATCGAGAACCCGATCCTCTCAAACTTCAAGGAAGGACTTTCTGTTCTTGAGTACTTCATCTCAACGCACGGTGCCCGTAAAGGTTTGGCCGATACTGCGCTGAAAACAGCGGATGCCGGTTACCTTACCCGTAGGCTGGTTGACGTAGCACAGGATGTGGTGATCACGGAGAGAGACTGTGGCACATTGCGCGGACTGCGCACCACAGCCCTTAAAAAAAGTGAAGAAGTTGTAGAATCGCTATACGACAGAATTTTAGGTCGTACGACATTGCACGACATTTATCATCCGCAAACCGGTAAATTGATCGCTTCAGCCGGAGAAGAGCTTACAAATGAAGTTTGTAAAGTAATTGAAGATTCACCCATTGAAGAGGTGGAAATCAGGTCGGTTCTCACTTGTGAAGCCAAAAAAGGAGTTTGTTCCAAGTGTTACGGGCGTAACCTCGCTACCGGTCGTATGGTTCAGAAAGGTGAAGCTGTTGGAGTAATCGCCGCCCAATCAATCGGTGAACCGGGAACACAGTTAACCCTGCGTACATTCCACGTGGGTGGTACGGCTTCCAACATTGCGATTGCTTCCAAGATCGAAGCCAAGTACGACGGCCTCCTGGAAATTGAGGAACTCAGGTTCGTAGAATACAAGGATGCAAACAACAACAAGTATGATATCGTCATTGGCCGATCGGCCGAAATGCGCGTTATCGATGAAAACACAGGCATCATCCTGACGTCAAGCAATATTCCATACGGAGCCAAACTATATTTCAAACCTGGTAGTAAGGTGAAGAAAGGCGATCTGATCGCAGAATGGGATCCGTATAACGCCGTCATCATTTCTGAATTTGGTGGAAAAGTAAAGTACGATGGTATTGTTGAGGGGGTAACCTTCAGGGTTGAATCGGATGAACAAACCGGTTATCACGAAAGGGTCATCATCGAATCACGTCAGAAAACCATGAATCCGGCGATCAACATCCTCGATAAAAGTAACCAGGAAATCAAAACTTATGATATCCCGGTTGGAGCGCATATATCTATTGAGAATGGTGCTACCATTAAAGGTGGTGATATTTTGGTCAAAATTCCGCGTGCAATTGGCAAATCGGGCGACATCACCGGTGGTTTACCAAGGGTTACCGAATTGTTTGAAGCGAGGAACCCGTCAGACCCGGCCAAGGTGGCCGAAATCGACGGTGTGGTTTCATTCGGTAAAAAACTGAAAAGGGGTAACCGTGAGGTGATCATTACTTCGAAAACCGGAGAAGAGAAAAGATACCTCATCCCTACTTCGAAGCAAATCCTGGCACAGGAAAATGACTATGTAAAGGCCGGAACACCGCTCTCAGAAGGCGCCATGACACCTGCCGATATTCTCGCTATTAAAGGACCGATGAAGGTTCAGGAATATATTGTAAATGAAATCCAGGAAGTTTACAGGCTGCAGGGTGTGAAGATCAACGACAAGCACTTCGAAGTGATTGTCCGCCAGATGATGCGCAAGGTTGAGGTGGATGATCCGGGCGATACAAAGTTTTTGGAAGGTGAACTGGTGAACAAGATCGATTTCCAGGATGAAAATGATGATATCTATGGCAAAAAAGTAGTGGTTGATCCGGGTAATTCACTCCTCTACAAGGCCGGTATGATCGTTAGCGCCAGGAAGCTGAGGGAAGAAAATTCTCAATTGAGAAGGAAGGATAAAATACTGATTGAATCGCGCGATGCCAAACCCGCAACTGCACGTCAGGTGCTGCAAGGGATCACCAAGGCTTCGTTGCAGACGTATAGCTGGATTTCAGCCGCTTCATTCCAGGAAACGACCAAAGTTCTGACCCAGGCCTCTATCAATGCCAAAGCCGATGATTTGAACGGTTTGAAGGAGAATGTCATTGTCGGACACCTGATTCCTGCCGGAACCGGACTTCGCGAATACGAACACATTATCGTCGGATCGAAAGAAGAGTACGAAGCGCTGATGGCAGCCAAGGAAGAGGGTTAATTTTAAAAATCGAATGTTATGTCTGAAGAAAACAAACAAAAACAACTTAACATTGAATTAACGGATGAGGTGGCTGAAGGGATTTATTCCAATCTTGCGGTCATCACCCATTCGCACTCTGAATTTATTGTTGATTTTATTAAAATGATGCCGGGATCCCCCAAAGCAAAGGTAAAATCGAGGATCATACTAACGCCGCAGCATACCAAAAGGCTTTTCAAAGCCCTGCAGGATAATATCGCGAAGTTCGAGCGGTTGCACGGTGAAATCAAGGTACCTGAATCGGAACCTTTTCCTTTGAATTTCGGAGGGCCCAAGGCACAGGCATAAAATATCATAAGTTTCTTATATGCAAAAAGCAATGGACTCGCGCCATTGCTTTTTTTGCTTTGTGTGGACTCTGCCCCGCTTCAAGCGTCCCGCTTGAAGATTAATCAGAAAAATCACCTCTTTGCCTTCAAAACCAAACCTTGAGCAAAACAGTTTCACTCCTGATTGGATTGAACCTTATTACGTTTACAATTATTGAAAACATACAATTTTACCAGAAAAAAGAACATTGAAATTTTAGGATATGCCATCATACCCTACTTCTTGTTAAATCTTCAAGGGGGACGCTTGAAGCGGTTGGGGTTTGTGTGGACCAGTTGGTTACTTCAACGGAACAAAAATTTCCGTACGCAGGTTCTCAGGAGGTGTTTTATCCGGGCTGTTCAGATAGTTCTCAAAGCAAAGCTCTTCGCGCAATTCACGGTCGCTTTCGGGCAACCAGACCCCGTAAATATAATCGTAGGCATCGATCAATTTTTCATAAGGACCTTTGTGCAGAAAAACTGCATAAGTACCTCCGGGAATCAATTTCGCAGCAATTTCCCCTTCCGGAGCTACATGTTGATTCACAGACAGGCAGGCATCATATCGCAGCTTTTCCGGTTCGGTAATTTTAGGATCGTCGTGGCTGATACCGATAAATTCCGTATCCTTCTGAAACAAGCGGTGCTTTTCGGCAAACCGGCACACTTTTTCCCAGGCCCGTTCGGTTCCTTTTCCTTCGTAAAGGCCGATGGAGCTTACATAGATCACCTTTTTCGGATCCAATTTTTTAATTTCAGCTGTTAATTTCATTTTTTTCGGGTTTTTCATGTTACTTAAATAATCAATTTTATAGTCATCGTATTCCGCCCTGAACTTGGTCGGCGTTACTTTGAACCTCTTTTTGAAAGCTTTATTGAAGGACGAAGGAACGTCATAACCCACCTTGTAGGCGATATCATTCACACCCAGTCCCGAATGAAGCAACAGGTTGGCTGCCGTATCCAGCCGGAGGCGAATGATATAGGAAACCAATGACTCGTTCAGGTGCGCGCGCATGATCCGGTGAAAATGAAACGGGCTCAGGGAGGAATATTCCGCTAGTTTACGGATATCCAGCTTTTCATCCAGGTGGTTATGAATGTATCGGATCACTTTGTTAACCCGTTCATGATAATCCTTAGTGGTAGATGTTCTTGCCGCCATCAAAATTTAATTTTGATCAAAGGTATCAGGTCGCCCGAATTTATACTTTTCCAATCTTGCTGAAATTATATGTACAATAAATTCAACCCAAAATACGTAATTTTGCATGTTCAATAAGTTATTATTTTGGAATTTTCAACGGTTAAAAATAAACTGATCTTATTCCTGCCATATTTGGTTTTACTTGTTCTGTCACCTTGTTTTTCCAACGCCCAGAAACCAACCAAAGTCAAGCTGATCAAGGCCAATGACCTGAAATACGATAAAAGCCTTGGCGAACAGGTGCAACGGCTGATCGGCAATGTAGTCCTGAAGCACGACAGCACTTACCTCTATTGCGACAGTGCCTATTTGTACGAACAAACCAACAGTTTCAAGGGTTTCGGAAATGTGCGGATCAAAGCCTCCGACACCCTGAACATTTACAGCGATTTACTCGATTATGAAGGCAATACGAAAGTTGCAGAACTAAAAGACAATGTGAGGCTTGAAGATCCCAGGGCTACTTTATATACTGAAAATCTTTGGTACGACAGGCAAAATCGAATGGCTTACTACCTTACCGGGGGTAAAATTGTTGATACGGCCAATACACTTATCAGTGAAAAGGGTTATTATTATACCGATTTGAAAGAGGCTTATTTTAAGGATGATGTGGTGCTGACGAATCCCAAATACATCATGAATACCGATACGATGCGATACAATACTGAATCGGAAATTTCAACCTTTTTGGGGCCGACAACCATTACCAGCGACGAAAACCTGATCTACTGCGAAAACGGCTGGTACGACACCCAAAACGACAAATCCTTCTTCAAGGAAAATGCCTACATCATCACCAAAGAACAAAAGCTGACCGGCGATAGCCTCTACTACGACCGCAAAACAGATTTCGGCCTGGCTTACAGCAATGTTTCGATTGAGGATACGGTTCAGAATATGATTATTCACGGCAACTACGGTGAATTTAAGAAGAAAGCAGGATTTTCGTTTGTTACCGATAGCACAATGGCTGTGATGATCGACAAAAAGGATTCCTTGTTCCTGCATGCCGACACCCTGTGGATTTTATTCGATGCTGAGCAAAAAGTGGAAACGATGTTGGGCTACCACAAAGCCAAATTTTTCAGGAAAGACCTGCAGGGCAAGTGCGATTCCATTGCCTATAAATTCCTCGATTCTACCATTTACCTATATGATGAACCCATTTTATGGTCGCAGAATAACCAGTTGACAGCCGATTCAGTTCGGATCACCTTAAAAAACAATCAAATCGATACCCTCGCAATGATCGGTTCTTCTTTCATCATTTCGGTGGACGATACCATCAGCAAAAGCACATTCAACCAGGTGAGAGGCAGGTCCATGGTCGGGCATTTTGTAAAAAATGTTCTCGTTGAGGTAAATGTTTACGGAAACGCTCAATCGGTATTTTATGTACGGGAGGATAATGGCAGCCTTCTTGGGATCAATACCACCTTTTCGAATGATATGAACATTTATCTTTCCGATAATGAAGTGCAGGTAATTTCGCCCCTCAAAAATGTGGATGCCCACATGTACCCTGAAAGTGGGTTCCCAGAGGATGAAAGGAAATTGAAGGGTTTCAAATGGCACGTCGAATCGCGGCCGATTAAAAAAGAAGATATTTTTATTTGGTAGGATTACTCCGCTGCAGATTTTGATAAAACCAACCGGTCAAAAATAAAAAGGGAAATTACCGTAAACAGTCCGATCCCGGCGCAAACCATCCAGAAATTCTGCGGATGGTACGTTTCCCAAAGGTATTGGGTCATTTGTTGCCGGGTCATACCCAACATATTTGCGGCTTTTTCAAGAAATGCGTTTTGGGTAAATGAGCCGGAGATGTCAGGGATGGAAAGTCCCCTTACGGCGATTTCCTGTTTTACAAGATTCACCTTGTCGGACATGTTGCCATAAACATTACCCGAGATCAGTCCGGCAAAAAAATTACCGCCCGACATGGGGATGAAATAACAACCCATATAAAGGGCCACCTTGTCTTTGGGTGCAATGTTTCCGATATACTCCAGTATTTTGGGCGACCCGGCCATCTCCCCCACCGCAAAGATCAGGATGGTAAGAAAAAGATAGCGCCCATCCATCGTTATGAACCAAAGGCTGATCCCTATCGTGCAAAGCAAAAAACCTGTGATCATTGTATTCAAGGGCTTGATTTTGATGACAAGTGATGAGACCAACACCTGGAAAATAACAATATACATCGCATCGATATTTACCAGCTTTTCGGCCAGTATGGTTCCTCCATCCGTGCCTATGGCCTGTGCGAAACCCGGCCAGAATGAATAAATAGCTTCATAAATCCTCGTGGTATCAACCCATTGCTCGATGAAAACCGGCAGGGTATAAAAAAGCTGGTTGTACATGGTCCAGAAACCGACAATGATAATAAGAAAAACCAGGAATTTTATATCGGTCAGGGCAACATAAATGTTTTTAAAAATCGTTCCGATAGATTTTTTCAATGGCTCTTCAACCCGCTCATTTGGTGGCTCTTTATAAAAAATGATCACCAGAATTAAATTCAGCAGGATCATAGCCGAAGCCATGATGAACGGCAGGTTCCAGCTGATTTCTCTGAGTTCAGAAGCAACATACGGCCCGATAAATGCCCCCACATTCACAATCATGTAAAAAATCCCAAAACCGATGGAAGCCGTTTCTTTTGTACTTGTTTTTGAGATGGTGGCAGAGATCACAGGCTTGAACAACGCAGCGCCCACCGCAAGATACATGAAAGCAAACCACATCCCGCCGTAACCTTTTACCGTACCCATCAGCAAATAGCCAGTCGAAAGGATGATATAGGCAACGATGAGTACTTTTTTGTACCCGAACCTGTCGGCGATGGCACCCGTAATGGTCGGAAGAAAATAGAGCAAGCCAACCACCGTCCCCATCAATACTCCTTTCTGTTCCTGGCTGAATCCGAGCATTCCTTCGTCGGTGGAACCGGTGAGGTAAAGGGCCAGCAAAATGAACATCCCATACCAGGCCCACCTTTCGAATAGTTCCATGATATTGGCTATCCAAAAAGTCCTGGGAAAAGTTTTAATGTTTTTCATAATCGCCATTACCGCCGGTATTATGGTTTGCGAAGATAACAGATGCAAATTAAATTGTGAAAAAAATTACGGGTTTTTAATAAACCGGGGTTCAGGTAAATTGCAGATCGAATCAAAAAAATATAAATCAATGTTTTCATATGCCAAATGCAAATTTGCTGTATATAATATGCAGATATTGCAAAAGACTTTACAGATAACCATTTTCGGTTCGATATTAATCCCTATATTTGTAAGGATTTAACACAAAAACTAATCAAATCATGAGACAGACCATTTACATCCTATTGAGCCTGCTGATTTTTTCGTGCAATCAGCCTTCCAAAAAAACCGGGAAGGAACCGCGGACTGTTCAAAAGTACACCATCGAGCAGTTTTATAAAAACATCGACATTTATGGCGGCAGTTTCTCCTATGACGAATCCAGATTGCTTTTTACGAGCAATGAAACCGGCATTTTTAATTTGTTCTCCTACCCTGTTGATGGTTCTGAACCACAACAACTGACATTTTCGGCAAATGAATCCTATTTTGCAATTTCTTATTTTCCCGATGACAACCGGTTCATGTATTCGGCAGATATGGGAGGAAATGAAATCGACCACATTTACCTGGTCAACCTTGACGGATCAAAAATAGATCTTACCCCATGGGAAGAAGCCAAATCAAATTTTTTCGGCTGGTCCCGGGACGAAAAGAGTTTCTTTTTTATCTCCAACAAACGCAATCCCCGGTTCTTCGACCTGTATGAGATGGATATCGAAACGTTTGAACCAAAATTGATTTATCAAAACGATGAGGGGCTCGATGTAGGAGCAATTTCGGAAGACAAGCGATATCTGGCCCTGACCAAAAGCATCACTACTTCCAATAATGAAATGTATTTATACGACAGGGAATCGGGCGATCTGGAACACATTTCGGAACATGAGGGAGATGCCGAATACAATCCCCAGTTTTTCGATCTCAGCAATGAGCATTTATTTTTCAAAACCAATGAAAACAGTGAATTCCAGTATTTGGTCAAAATGAACCTGGAAACAGGTGAACGGGAAAAGGTATGGAGTACCAATTGGGACGTTTGGTATGCATACAATTCCTTTAACGAAAAATACCGGGTCATCGGTGTAAATGAGGATGGCCGCACCATTGTAAATGTTGTGGATCTGGCTACCGGTGATAACATACCATTGCCCGATTTTGAGGATGGCGATATTAAATCGGTTTCGATCTCCAGGAGTGAAGATTTGATGTTGCTCACGGTCGGCGGGTCCACCTCCCCCAACAATAAATTTTTATATGAATTTGATACCAAAAAGCTGACTCAGCTTACCCATACACTTAATCCTGAGATTGATCCCAATGACCTGGTTCCTGGAAAGGTAGTTCGTTATAAATCCTTCGATGGGTTGGATATTCCGGCCATCTACTATCAACCGCACAGCGCAACACAACGCGAAAAAGTCCCGGCTTTGGTCTGGGTGCATGGTGGTCCCGGCGGGCAATCGAGGCTGTCGTATTTTGCCTTGATCCAATACCTGGTGAACCATGATTATGCGATCCTGGCTGTCAACAATCGTGGAAGCAGCGGTTATGGAAAAACTTTTTACAAAATGGATGACCGCAAGCATGGCGATGAGGACCTGAAAGATTGTATTTACGGGAAGGAATTCCTTTCGTCAACGGGAGTGGTTAACACCGATGAGATCGGAATTATCGGCGGGTCATACGGAGGTTATATGGTGATGGCTGCACTGACATTTACACCTGACGAATTCGCTGCCGGTGTAAATCTTTTTGGTGTAACCAATTGGCTCAGAACCACCCGGTCAATCCCACCATATTGGGAATCGTTCAAAAAAGCCTTGTATGATGAGATGGGGGATCCTTACACTGAAGATTCGATCATGCTATATAAAAAATCACCCCTGTTTTTCGCTCAGAATGTTACCAAACCCTTGATGGTGCTGCAGGGCGCCAATGACCCGAGGGTGTTGCAGGTGGAATCGGATGAAATTGTAAAAGCCGTTCGCAATAACGGTGTTCCGGTTGAATACGTTCTCTTCGACGATGAAGGCCATGGTTTTGTGAAAAAAGAAAATGAAATTGAAGGTTATGGCAAAATTTTGAAATTTCTGGATACTTACCTTAAGGGGGAAAGTGACGAAAATACGGAATGATCTTAAAATATCCCGAATAAAAAGGCTGAAGTTCACCTGTGTGAGGCTTTGGCCTTTTTTGGTTATTTTCGGGCCACTAAAATTTTACAAATGCATCGAACTGTTATTTTTATCGTTTTCGCCCTGGCCTGTGCTCCGGTTTTCTCCCAGCACTTAAATATTGTTATGGATGGCAGCACCAACTACACCATTATCATTCCCAAACAAGCTTCAAAAAATGATTCGGTAGCTGCTTCCTATTTGTCCGAATATATCCTGAAAATGACTGGCGTATCGATACCTGTTTTTAAAGATGACCGGCCACGGGAAAATTTCGAAATCAATATTGGGAATACGAACCGACAGAATTTTGCTGAAAATCATCTTCCACCCGACGGGTTCGGGATCAAAACATCAGGAAATCATTTGATGATCTCTGGAGGCAGCCACAAGGGGACCATTTACGGTGTTATAGAATTGCTCGAACGCTGGGGTTGCCGAAAGTTCAGTCCGGATGAAATACATGTACCGGCGTACGATAACCTGATTTTACCACAGATAAATTTCAGGGATGAACCGGCCAACGAACTCAGGATCATCAATGGCAGGATGACCATCGATCCGGAATTTGTTGACTGGCTTCGGATCAGTACAATCGGCGAAATGAGCCCGCCGGGATTTTATGTTCACACTTTCGAGCGGCTGGTTCCACGGTCGGAATACTTTGAGGATCATCCCGAATACTACGCCCGGTTGGGGAATAAATACAGTTTCGACCAGTTGTGCCCATCCAACCCGGAAGTAAAAGAACTGATCATTCAAAGATTGGGTGAAGAAATGGCAAAATTTCCGGAGTTTGAGGTATGGTCGGTTTCGCAAAACGATAATTTTACCTTTTGCCATTGCGATAAATGCTTGGAAATAATTGAGGAAGAGGGTAGTCCGGCCGGACCTGTCATCCGTTTGGTGAATGACGTTGCCGCTGTTTTTCCCGATAAAACAATTTCAACCCTGGCTTACCAGTTTTCAAGGCCGGCACCGCAAAAAACCAAACCGTCTGACAATGTAATGGTTATGCTTTGCACCATCGAACTGAACCGCAGCCAGCCCATTGAAACAGATAGTTCAAGCCAATCGTTTGTGAAAGACATTACCGACTGGGGTAAAATCTGTAATAATATTTACCTTTGGGATTACACCATCAATTTCAACCATTCCATCTCCCCTTTTCCGAATCTGCATGTTTTACAACCCAATTTGCAGTTTTTCTATGAAAATAATGTAAGAAAACAATTCCCTCAATCTAATCTCCTTGAAGGATTGGAATTTGTTGAATACCGTGCCCGGTTGCTTTCTGCACTTTTGTGGGATCCTTATGTAGATTTAGATTCTGTAAAAACCGATTTCCTGGAATATTTTTATGGAGAAGCGGCCCCATTCATCCAATCATACAGTGAAAGGATGGAATCGGAATTGCTCCGTTCGGGAAAGATCCTGTACATTTACGAACCGCCCAACAACCATGCAGAGGGTTACCTTTCGGCAGAAAACATTGCGGATTACAACCGGCTGTTCGATCAGGCGGAAGATGCTGTGAAAGCTCTGCCTAAAATGCTGAACCGGGTAAAAATCGCCCGCCTGCCATTGCAATACGCCATCATGGAAATCGGTAAAAATGATATGTTCGGGCCGAGAGGCTGGTATTTCGAAAAAGATGGAAAATTCATCCTGCGCGATGACATGAAAAATACCCTGGAGGAATTTCATGCTGTCTGCCAGGGCAACCTCTTCATTACGCTTAACGAACGCAGCCTTTCACCTGAAACCTACTACCTGAGCACCCTCAGGTTCATTGATGTGCAGGTGGAAGGAAATTTTGCTTTTCGGAAACCCGTTACCGCTGAACCCCTTCCGGAGCCAAAGTATGCCTCCGGCGATCCCTCAATATTGACCGACGGTGTTCAGGGCGCCCATGATTTTAATGTACACTGGCTGGGATGGTGGGGGAAAGATGCCATTATCACTGTCGATCTGGAAAAGCCGGTTCAGGCCGATGTAGTTTCAATAGGAACCCTCTGGGATGGAAAAAGCTGGATACTGCATCCTTCCTCAATTACCTGCCTGGTTTCGGAAGATGGAAAGGAATTCCTTCAGATTGACCTCAGAAAAGTCGAAGGTGATCAGCAAGATGAGCCGGTTACCCGAAAATTCGAGTTCAAAACCAATGGAATAACCTATCGTTATGTTCGTTTTAATATTCAGGGTTTTGGCAATTTGCCCCGCTGGCATGCCAGTGAAGGGGAACCCGCCTGGTTTTTTGTGGATGAAATTACGGTGAATTGAACTTAAGACCTGTCAGGTTGAACAATGGACAAGGAACAGAATCCTGATGGGTCGAAAAGAGATGATAGAATGGTTGGAATGACCAGAATTGATTGATTGGAATAAATAAGCCCCTCAGCGTTTATCATTACAGGCACGTGATTTATTAGTAACTTTACCAAAATTTTACCGAACATTTTTACATGAAATTTGACGAATTTAAATTAAGGCCCGAATTACTCGAAGCCATTTCATACATGGGTTTTGAAAGTGCCACACCGATCCAGGAACAGGCGATCCCAGAGATCATTAATAAACGTGACCTGATTGCCTGTGCCCAAACCGGGACCGGCAAAACGGCTGCATTTGTCCTGCCTATCCTTGACCGGCTTTCACAGCGACAGAGTTCAGGCATCAATACCCTCATTATTGTTCCTACAAGGGAACTGGCCATGCAACTCGACCAACAAATACAGGGTTTGGCTTATTTTGTGCCGGTTACATGTAAAGCCATCTTCGGTGGTGGTGACGGAGCCGATTGGGACATTGAGCGAAAAGCGCTCACGAGCGATTCTGATATCATTGTAGCCACACCCGGAAAAATGATCGCCCACCTGAACATGGGTTATGTTAAGCTCGATAAAGTGGAACACCTCATCCTGGACGAAGCCGACAAAATGCTTGACATGGGATTCCTTCCTGATATTCAGAAAATAGTTTCATTCATCCCTGTAGAACGCCAAACCTTGATGTTCAGCGCTACCATGCCCCCAAAAATCAGGCAACTGGCCAAACAAATCCTGATTGACCCTGCTGAGATCAGCATCGAAATGTCGAAACCGGCTGAAGGTGTTTTACAAGCAGCTTACCTTACTTACGATCATCAAAAAACGCCTTTGATCAACAGTCTGATCCATAATAAACCTGACTACCATAGCATCCTTGTCTTCACTTCCACCAAAAGCAAGGTGAACGAGATCGTAAGGATGATGCGCGGTAAGGGATATCCGGTCGAAGGTATTTCTTCCGACCTGGAACAAAAGGAAAGAAACGAAGTTTTATCAAGGTTCAAAGCCAAAGAAACAAGGGTTTTGATTGCTACGGATGTATTAAGTCGTGGCATAGATATAAAAGACATTAACCTGGTGATCAACTATGATGTACCCGGAGATGCCGAGGATTATGTCCACCGTGTGGGGCGAACGGCCAGGGCCAACACTACCGGGGTGGCCATCACACTGATCAATGAGAAGGATATGCCCCGTTTCAAACGCATAGAAGAACTGATCGGACAGGAAATTATTAAACTACCTTTGAAAATTGAACTTGGTGAAGGGCCGGTTTGGTCGCTAAAGCACAGGCCGCATAATAAACAATTCAACCACAGGAAGAAAAGCCATAAAGGCCATGGCAGACCAAGAAACAAGTAAAATCCGTGAATTGCCCTTCGAACAGGAATGGATGATCACCACCAGCCGGAGCAGTGGACCGGGAGGTCAGTATGTGAATAAAGTGAGTACCAAAGTAGAACTCCGGTTCAATATTCCAGGTTCGGATTTGCTTGATGACGCTCAAAAAAATCTAATAATAAAAAAACTTAAAAACAAAATTACCCAAACCGGTGATTTGATCATCATTTCTCAATCCACCCGGTCTCAGTTAAAAAACAGGGAAAATGCCATTGAAAAATTTTTAACTACCCTGGAAAATGCTTTAAAACCTCAAAAAAAGCGCAAACCCACCAAACCAACCCGAGCCTCGCAGGAAAAGCGGTTGGAAAAAAAAAAGAAAAAATCGGAAATGAAAGATTTAAGAAAACCTCCAAGATAGGTTGATTGCTGAACCTTTAAGCAATAATTTACTCCATTTTTGGGACACAAACCTTTGCCACAAAAAATTCCCGGTTCATGCGGGCAATATTGGTAACCTTGATCTCCTTAGGACATTCGGCTTCACAAGCATAAGTATTGGTGCAATTCCCGAATCCCAGTTCATCCATTTTGGCCACCATTTTCTGAACACGTTTCTTAGCCTCTGCCTTACCTTGTGGCAGCAATGCTAATTGCGATATTTTAGCCGATACGAACAACATGGCCGAAGCATTCTTACAAGCTGCAACACAGGCACCGCAACCGATACATGAAGCTGCATCCATGGCCAGGTCGGCATTTTGTTTGGGAATGGGTATGGCATTGGCATCGGGTAAGGTTCCAAGGGTATTAACGGAAATAAATCCACCAGCCTGAATGATTTCATCAAAGGACGAACGGTCGACGATCAGGTCTTTGATCACAGGGAAAGGTTTCGCCCGCCAGGGTTCGATCGTAATGGTATCCCTATCCTTGAACTTTCTCATATGCAACTGGCAAGTTGTGATAGCGCTGTCGGGGCCATGCGGTCTGCCATTGATGTACATGGAACACATACCGCAAATACCTTCGCGGCAATCATGGTCGAATGCAACCGGTTCCTCCCCTTTGGCAATCAATTGCTCGTTCAAAATATCCATCATTTCAAGAAATGAACAATCGGGTGAAATATCAGAAATGGGGTAATTCACAAATTTGCCCTTTTCATCGGGTCCGGCCTGCCGCCATATTTTAAGTGTGAGGTTCATATCTTAAGTATTAATATTTTCTAATTATTTAAAATTTAATTGTTCAGGGTTCCAGGTTCCGGGTTCTGAGTTAACACAGAACACAGAACATAAAGCTCAGAACTTCAAGTTTGCTTTATGCCTCTTTATAATTCCTGGTTTTCACTTCAATATATTCGTAATTAAGCGGTTCTTTGTGTTGAACCGGCTCCTTATCCGGGCCTTTGTATTCCCAGGCCGAAACAAACATAAAATCCTTATCATTCCTGATGGCTTCTCCTTCTTCAGTTTGAAATTCATCCCTGAAATGGCCTCCGCATGACTCTTCCCGATTCAAGGCATCCAATGCCATCAATTCTCCCAGTTCCAGGAAATCGGCAACACGTGTAGCTTTTTCCAATTCCACATTCACACCATGCATGGTTCCAGGAACTTTTACATCTTTCCAGAATTCTGCACGTAAAGCCCGTATCTCCTCCACAGCTTTCTGTAAACCCTCTTTATTCCTGGCCATTCCAACATGATCCCACATCAACAGACCCAGCTTCTTATGAAACGTATCAACGGTTTTTGAACCATTATTTTTTAAAAGTCTTTCCAGTTTTTCCCTGACTTCTTTTTCTACCTGCTCAAATTCAGGCAAATCGGTTTTAATGAACGGAACATTGATCTGGTCGGCCAGGTAATGTTGAACCGTATAGGGAATAACAAAATACCCGTCCGCCAAGCCCTGCATCAGGGCTGAAGCTCCCAGCCGGTTGGCACCGTGATCGCTGAAATTGGCTTCACCGGCAGCATACAGTCCGGGAATTGTTGTTTGTAATTCATAATCTACCCAAATACCTCCCATGGTATAGTGGATTGCAGGATAGATCATCATGGGTGTTTCATACGGATTTTCATCCACGATCTTCTCATACATCTGGAATAAGTTGCCATACCTGGCTTCAATCACATGCTTGCCCAGCCGGTTTATTGCATCTTTAAAATCGAGGTAAACGGCAAGGCCTGTACTTCCTACACCGTGGCCTGCATCGCATCGTTCCTTTGCAGCCCTGGAAGCCACATCGCGTGGAACCAGGTTGCCAAATGCAGGGTACCTTCTTTCGAGATAATAATCACGATCTTCTTCTGCAATTTCCGTTGATTTTAAAGTTCCTTTTTGAATTTTTTCAGCGTCTTCCTTTTTCTTTGGAACCCAGATACGGCCGTCATTCCGCAGGCTCTCACTCATCAGGGTCAATTTACTTTGATAGTCTCCGTGTACGGGAATACAGGTCGGATGGATCTGAACCATGCAGGGATTTCCGAAATAAGCCCCTCTTTTATAACACTGCCAGACAACACTGCCATTGGAATTCATGGCATTTGTCGACAGGAAAAACACATTACCGTAACCACCTGTTGCGATTACAACCGCATGGGCAGCAAACCTTTCAATTTCACCGGTGACAGTATTCCGGGTGATGATTCCCCTGGCTCTTCCGTCTACAATTACCAAGTCCAGCATCTCACGCCTTACAAACATCTGAACCGAACCTTTGGCGATTTCCTTGCTTAGGGCACTGTATGCACCTAAAAGCAGTTGTTGGCCGGTTTGACCGCGTGCATAAAATGTACGGCTTACAAGCGCCCCGCCGAAAGAACGGTTATCCAGTAATCCTCCGTATTCCCTGGCAAACGGGACACCCTGGGCAACACACTGATCGATGATATTGTTGCTCACTTCTGCCAGGCGGTAAACATTGGCTTCGCGGGCTCGGTAATCGCCTCCCTTGATGGTATCATAAAACAACCTGTAAATACTATCGCCATCATTGGGATAATTTTTGGCCGCATTAATACCACCCTGTGCCGCAATACTATGTGCCCTTCTCGGACTGTCCTGAATACAGAAATTTTTAACTTTAAACCCAAGTTCTCCAAGGCTGGCTGCAGCAGCAGCTCCCGCCAATCCGGTTCCTACAACAATCACTTCCAGTTTTCGTTTATTGGCCGGATTCACCAGGTTCTGATGGGCTTTGAAATTGGTCCACTTTTCAGCTAAGGTTCCTTCAGGTATTTTTGAATTTAATGTAGCCATATCATGTGATTTTTTCTTCTGTTGATTAATAATTGCCAAAATAAATTGCCAATGGAATAATGATAAATCCCACGGTAAGTACAATGGAGATTATCAGGCTCAAATTTTTGATGAAAGGAGTATATTTTGTATGGGTCAATCCCAGTGACTGAAACGCAGATTCAAATCCGTGATGCAGGTGAAATCCCAGGAACAGAAATGAAGCAACATAACCTATTACAACCCAGGTATATTGAAATTCGGCAATGACTTTGGCTCCCAAATCGTGATAAGATTTCCCATCAATCGTTACTTCGTCAATATTTCCCAGGAATTTGGCATCAATGTAAAAATCCATAATGTGGATAATCAGGAAAACGAAGATAATAGCTGCAGTATGGATCATAAACTTTGAAAATGGCGATGTATGGGACCATCCTTCGATTTTATAGCGGTTGGGCCGGGCCATCCAGTTCTGGATCTGAAGGATCAACCCATAAATGATATGGATAAAAAATCCTCCAAACAGCACAACTTCAAAAACCTTTATTAATATGTTGGTCCCCATGAAATGGGCCGCAATATTAAATGCGTCTGTACTTGGCAAGAGCACCAAAAAATTAATACCCAGATGCACAAACAAAAAAGTGATGAGAAAAAGTCCTGCAAAGGCCATCACAAATTTCTTCGTCAACGACGACTGTTTCAATGAATAACTCATAGTTAACTGATTTGACTGAATTTCACTCAATTGTCATGAAGATTAATAAC
This sequence comes from Bacteroidales bacterium, assembly GCA_016933115.1. GTDB lineage: Bacteria > Bacteroidota > Bacteroidia > Bacteroidales > JAADJA01 > JAADJA01. The sequence goes on from JAFGBL010000009.1 coordinate 27,296, forward strand.
ACTTTGTTATTGATGTAACAAGCAAAAATAATTTTTTATTTAGTAGATCAAGCTATTTTTTGATATTTGTAT
>JAFGBL010000061.1 GCA_016933115.1 Bacteroidales bacterium
ACAGCGGGAAGTCCCTTCATCCGCACGCAGTAAGGAGGAAGGGCGAGAAGCCTGTCCCGATAACAGCGGGAAGTCCCTTCATCCGCATAAGAGAGTTTTATATTTACCAGATAGCTAATACCCAGAATGTTAGGTGTTTTAATTTTTCATCCACAGCTCGTCTGGATTTGAGCAATGGCCTGTGTACAGGATAATCCGGACGAAAATGATCCTGGGATTTGCAATCCCCGTAAATTGCATTTAAAATAAGCCTCCCTGTTGCCTTCCCAAAAATCCTAAAGATTGAAGTTTATTGAAACTCATCACCCATAACAATAATCTTAACCTCAAACTTCGAACCACCATTCTCCCATGCAACTCTTTTCAACTTCAGATTGTTATTTACTTATGCATGTTAGGGTTTTATTTATAAATATTTGTATAATTTTGCACCCCAAATTTTAAATAAATTAAAAGCATGAATATTACGCAGGAAAGTACCGGTGATCTGACAGCTACGATAAAACTTGAAATGATGCCGGAAGATTATGAGGAAAGAGTGAACAAAGCCCTGAAGGATATGCAAAAAAGTGCTAATCTAAAAGGATTCAGGCCGGGACATGTACCTTTCGGATTGGTAAAAAAAATGTACGGAAAAAGTGTGATGGCAGATGAGATCAACAAGTTGATAAGCGATTCGCTTAATAATTATCTGGAAGAAAATAAAATCGACATTCTCGGCTATCCTCTTGGAAATCCCGATAAAAATAAAACAGCCGATTTTGACAACGATACCCATTTCGAATTCTTTTTCGATATAGGCCTGACGCCGCAATTTGAACTGGAAATTTCCGATAAACTGGAGGTTGATTATTACGATATACAGGTGGAGGATAAATTCGTTGATAATTACGTAGATCAAACCCGCCAGCGATTTGGAAACCCTTTAAACCCGGAATCCATTGCCAAAGGAGACCTGATCAAAGGCGAATTTGTCCAATTGGATGGATCCGGGAATTTACTGGAAAATGGAGTAAAGAACGTTACTTCACTCGGTGTGAATTTCATTAAGGATGAAAATGTTAAAAATGATTTCCTGGGCAAAAAGCAAAATGACAAGGTTCGGTTCAACCCTTTGAAAGCTACTGAAAATGCTACCGAAACAGCATCTATGCTCAACATTAAAAAAGAGGACACCGAGAACCTGGAATCAGATTATGAGTTTACTATTCATGAAATTTCAAGGATAGAACCGGCTGCAATGGACCAGGATTTCTTCAGCAAGGTTTATCCCGGAGAAAATATTGAAAGTGAAGAACAATTCAGGGAAAAGCTGAGAGAAGAAGGAAAAAAATACTACCAGAAGGAAAGTGATAACTTTTTCGTCCACAGCGTTATGGACAAAATCATGCATGAAACTGAAATTCCATTGCCAGACGAATTTGTCAAACAATGGCTGATTGAATCAGATGATAAGATCACTGCCGTGAAACTTGAAAAAGACTATGATAAATATGCCGATTCGCTGAAACAACAACTCATTATCAACAAATTATCAAAGGATCATGGTGTTAAAGTTGATCAGGACGACATTAAGAATCATGTAAAAAACATGTATGGCCGGTATTTCGGTTTTGGTGAGGATGATGAGGAAAAATCGAAGCAACTGGATTCAATTGCCGATTCGGTGCTGAAAAACAAGGAAGAGGTCAACAAAATTTATGACGAATTGTTTGACAACCAGGTAAGGGAATTATTTAAAACCAAACTGAAATTGGCGGCAAAAAAGGTAACTTACGAAGAATTTGTAAACATTGTTAATGAACATCATAAAGTACACCATCATGAACATGAATAAAGAATTTAGGAAATACGCCACCCGACATAAAGGGATCAGCAGCCTGACCCTCGACAGGTATGAATCGATAGCCAACGATTATATTTCACCCACAATCATTGAGGAGAGACAGTTAAATATTGCCACTATGGACGTTTTTTCAAGGCTGATGATGGACAGGATCATTTTCCTTGGCGTTCCCATTGATGATTATGTAGCTAACATTATCCAGGCCCAGTTATTATTTCTCGAATCGGTGGATGCAAAAAAAGATATTCAAATCTACCTTAACACACCTGGCGGTGGCGTTTATGCAGGATTGGGAATTTATGACACCATGCAATACATCAATCCTGATGTTGCAACCATTTGTACTGGTGTTGCAGCCTCTATGGGTGCAGTACTTCTTTGCGCCGGAACCGATGGAAAAAGGACGGCTCTCCCCCACTCCCGTATTCTGATCCACCAACCGATGGGAGGTGCACAGGGACAAGCTTCAGATATTGAGATCACGGCACGTGAGATACAGAAGTTGAAAAAGGAATTGTACGAGATCATTGCCAAGCATTCCAAGCAAAATTTCAAGAAGATCTGGAAAGACGGAGACAGGGATTATTGGATGACAGCTCAGGAAGCAAAAGACTATGGAATGATAGACGAAGTTTTACAGCGAAACAACAAAAAATAGTTCATATTCAATAACTTAAAAATGATTAAATTTGTATAATCATTTTAACCCGAAGCTTTGTTATGGCTAAAAAAATTGAACGGTGCTCCTTTTGCGGCAGGGAAAAAGCCCAGACCAATGTACTGATAGCAGGATTGGATGCGCACATTTGCGATTATTGCGTCAGCCAGGCCCAAACGATCATCAGCGAAGAAATAACAACTAAAACAAACAAGCAATTCACCAAGATTGAATTGCAGAAACCGCAGGAGATCAAAAAATTCCTGGATCAGTATGTGATCGGTCAGGATGAAGCTAAAATCGTAATGGCTGTTGCTGTTTACAACCATTTCAAAAGGATCACCCAAAAAAGCCCCAATCATGATGATGATGTGGAAATCGAAAAATCCAATATCATTATGGTTGGAGAAACGGGTACCGGCAAAACCCTTTTGGCCAGGACCATTGCCAAAATGCTGAAAGTGCCTTTTTGTATTGCAGATGCAACTGTTCTTACTGAAGCAGGCTATGTGGGCGAAGATGTCGAAAGTATTTTGTCGCGTTTGCTCCAGGTTGCTGACTATAACGTAGCTGCCGCCGAAAAAGGGATTATTTTTATAGATGAGATCGATAAAATTGCACGTAAAAGCGACAACCCATCAATTACCAGGGATGTTTCGGGCGAAGGTGTTCAACAGGCACTCCTGAAACTATTGGAAGGTTCGGTGGTGAACGTTCCGCCGCAGGGTGGACGAAAGCATCCTGAGCAAAGAATGATCCAGATCGATACAAAAAATATCCTGTTCATTGCTGGCGGTGCATTTGACGGCATCAACAAGGTAATAGCTTCGCGCCTCAGAACCAATGTGATCGGGTACAGCTTTGCTGATGGGAAAGATAGCGTGGATAAAGAAAATCTGCTTCAATATATTTCACCTCCCGATCTGAAAAAATTTGGGTTGATTCCTGAAATAGTCGGCAGAATGCCGGTTGTTACCTTCATGCATCCGCTCAAAAAGGAAACTTTGCGAAAAATTTTAACCGAACCGAAAAACGCCCTCATTAAGCAATACACCAAATTGTTCGAGATGGACGGGATCAAGTTAAAGGTTGAAGACGCCGTGTTGGATTTTATTGTCGACAAATCCATTGAATTCAGACTTGGAGCCAGGGGTTTACGTTCCATCATCGAGGGAATTCTTACTGATGCCATGTTCGAACTCCCGTCCAGCAAATCTGCCAAGGAACTCCGAATTGACATCAATTACGCAGAGGAAAAATTCAGGAAGACCAATATTTCCAAACTTAGGGTTGCTTAATGTCATCCCGTTATTACAATATTTTTTCATTAATTTTGTTTTATTCAGAAAAATAAGCCCAATCATTGGCACAATAATTGGAAATTTTCCATGAATTTTTATGAAATCGGGCATTTTAATCATATTAACCATTTTGCTGTTTATCCCAGCCGTTTACTCTCAGGCTCCACAGGACGGAATTATTGTCGTTGCTGAAATTCATGATGATGATACCCTGATCGTCGCCAGTCTTCCTGAATATTGTGTGACCGGCAAATTAAAATGGAAATTCAAAAAGGAACTCAGGAGGCATGACAGGCTGGTTTACAATGTGAAGAAAGTTTATCCTTATGCGAAATTGGCAGGAATTAAATTGAATGAATATGAAACGGTTCTCCTGGCTGCATCAAATGACCAGGAACGAAGGAAAATCATGAAAGAAGCAGAAGATGAACTCAGGGTCGAATTTGAAGATGACATTAAAAAACTCACTTTTACACAGGGGGCTATTTTGATCAAACTGGTTGACCGTGAAACAGGAAACTCTTCATATGCCCTCATCCAGGAGCTCAGAGGAAAGTTTGTTGCTTTTTTCTGGCAAACATTTGCACGGTTGTTCGGTTACAACCTAAAACAGGAATATGACCCAACAGGTGCAGACAAAGAAATAGAAGAAATTGTAGTGATGATAGAAAAAGGCCAGATTTAACCAAAAAGGCGTCAGCGATTCAAATCAATTTCAACAGAAGTAGTCAGTTTTTTCGCTTCCTTTTTATGCCAATCGTTGTATTGGCGTACAATACTGTATACATCAGGATATTTCAGCTCTTTATCTTTAATTTTTTCAGCAAGGCTGGGATTATCGGATAAGTATTCCGGCAATATCCTGTACATCGAGAATTCCATTACCTTAACCAATTCCTGATTGGGTTTTTTAACTACATAATAATCAGGTTCGGCTTTTCTGGGATATGTGAATAAATTATTGATAAACCGGATGTCGTCCTTTGCCCCGACCAGTTCTTCCGAATAGTGGGCAAACAAGCGAAGCTGGCCATCCATTACCTGGCGGACAAAAACCAGGTCATTCATATAAAGTTCCAGGGTAAAATAAATCAATGATTCGATACTATCCTGGATATAAAAACAATCAATTTCACCAGGCTTGAAAACCCGAATATCATTCTGGTCATTTTCAAATAAAATCCTCCACTGTATCCTGGCCAGGTTCAAATTACCCAGGTCGTCGACAGGAATTAAAAACTTCCCATGAACGGTATCGGAATCGGGTGTGATATAATAACCTTCATGTTCCCGTAATTGGGCATAAATTGAAAAGTATAAAATAATTGAAATTGATATTAAAATTAATTTTTTCACTTCTAACAAATCCTTGAATTATAAAATGCAAAATTATTAATATAAATAACTGAAATTGAAAGAAATTATTTCCCTCTGCCCTGAATTACAATGAGAATGGTGTAGATTAAAATTTTCAGATCCATGGCAAGTGACATATTTTCAATATACAGGATGTCGTACTTCAGCCTGATGAGCATTTCATCTACAGTGGAAGCATAACCGAATTTTACCTGTCCCCAGGAGGTAATGCCAGGCTTCACTTTATGAAGTAATTTGTAGTGGGGCGCTCTTTTCACAATTTGCTCAATAAAATATTCCCGTTCAGGGCGCGGCCCCACCAACGACATATCGCCGATAAGCACAGAATAAAATTGAGGAATCTCATCCAGCCTGACTTTTCTTAAAAACCTTCCGAATGGGGTGATCCGGTTATCGTTTTCTGAAGAAAGTTGTGGTGTCCCCTGCTCGGCATTACAATACATCGACCTGAATTTATACATCATAAAAGGTTTGCCGCGCAAACCGATACGTTCTTGTTTATATATCACCGGACCCCGGGAGGATAATTTTACCCCAACGGCGACAAATAAATAAACCGGCAGCAATATGGCAATTGAAATTAAGGAAGTAATAATATCTATGATCCTCTTCAGCGACATTTGCCACGCAGGCATTAAATCAGGTGATATTTTTACCAGCGGAGCATGCCAGATCCCTTCGGTTTTAACGGATCCTCTTATGAAATCCTGGAGACTTGGAATAATTTTAATAACTACATCGGTCTCCTCCAGTTCAGAGATGATATTCTCTACTTTGTTTTGCTCCGATTCTTCGATGGCGATGATCACTTCCTCAATTTTGTATTCTTCGATTCTGGTTTTCAGGTCGCTGAAATGCCCTAAATATGTTAAGTATTGCGACAACGGATAATCCTTTTTTTCATTTGTACTGATAAACCCTATGAACTTGTTTCCGGATGATTCTTCTTCACTTTCAATTTCTTTATAAATGTTGATGGCATTCGTATTTCCACCGATTATCAGGCTGGGGAATCCAATGACCCTTCTATGTATCTTCCGGATTGTGCGGGTTGTAAGGATAAGCCTAAAACAATAAGTAAATATGAAATGCAGGCAAAACAGCACGAGGAAAGAAAGATAGTATGATCGATATGAAATAATCAGGTCGTCAAGAATAAGAGAAAAGAAAATAAAAATCACCCCAAAAAACGTAATTGAGAGAGTTTGGCCCAGCTCTTTCAGCCTTGATTTGCGGTAAATTTTTCTATAAGTCCCAATAATGATATACAGCGTCACCCAAAAAAGCGGGATAATTGCTATGCCAACGTATAATTTCCGGTCGAGGAAAATTTCATCGAGCCGGCTTAATATATCCGCATCAACGGAATATTTCCGGTAAATAAAAAAAGCTGTCCAGGCGATGGCAGCCGACAATAAATCAGCTGTTACATATTTTGCTACTTGAAGGTTTTTATTCATTAATACTAAGGCGAATGAATTAATTTCAAATTATCTAATTTAAATACTGCAATATCTTCCGTTGTCTGTTTATCAGCCCGAAGGAATAAATTAAAATATACTGCGTTGGGAAATGCCGATACAGCGGGTGTTAAATTGATATAAATTTTATTCCATATTCCGTCAGTAGGATTCAGTACCAGAACAGGATGCTGGGTTGTTCCGGTTCCGTATTCAAAAATATAAATCCCAACAATCAAATAATCCGTAATGTTATAATCCATCTCAAGGAAAACAGGCGTTCCGCCCGACGGTAGATCAAAGCCTTCATCAGGGTCATCGGCAAAAGTCCTGATCTCCAAAACACTTCTTGTATCGTCCAAATAAGCAACAGATGATATATTCCCATATTTGGGATCAGTTTGGCTATATTGAAAAAGTTGTAAAGAAGTATCGCTTCTGTTTGTCGGATTCAATGAAGAGGCTCCGTCTTCAAAATCTTCCATCCAGGTAAAAACCGAGGTGGAATAATAGGATACTGTAGGATTGATGGTTTGAGTTGAATCGATAATAAAATTAAAATCCTCAATAATTTTGGGTTGATAGAAAAAGTATGGCCCACGAGTACCTGAAAAACCATTGTATTTGATCCCTGCAACCAGGCGCAATTTGCCATTTCCACTTTTTAAAACAGGTATTTGAGCTGGCAACTCAAACATTCCGATTAACTGATCATCGGCATACGCCCAAACATCGGTAATCTTATGTGTCAAAGCCCCCTCCTCTATCAAAGGATTTGAGATAAGGTAAAATGTATCGATATGCAGATATGACGGAACGGTTTGATCACCTTCGAATTTTTCACAAGAACCCAAAAGCATCAGTAGTAAGGAAAACATAGAAAAATTCAGCAGTTTTTTTAATCCTTTATCCAATATCAGAAAATTTTAAACTGCGAAATTAAAAAAACCAACGTTTTAAAATAAATATTATTAAAAAAAGTATCGGAAAGGATCAGGGATTGACTGAATAATTCATCTTTTCCATGATTTTGTAAGCAACATTTAAGGCTTCGTAACCGTCATTGATGGTCACCGGTGGTTTTGTATTTTTGGTTATTGAAAATGCCAGGCTTTCAAGCTCTGCTTTAATCGCATTGATGGGCTGAACGGCAGGCTTTTCAAATATGATCTGTTTACTTCCTTTTCCTTTTCCAAGGTCGATGATCATGGCAAGCGGATCGGCTTTTTCAGGATCATCAACATTTTCCATTCTGAGAATTTCAGCTTGCTTTTTTAAAAAATCGACTGAAATATAAGCATCTTGCTGGAAAAACCTCGATTTACGCATATTTTTCATCGATATTCTGCTGGCCGTCAGGTTGGCAACACAACCATTGTCGAACTCCAGCCGGGCATTGGCAATATCGGGAGTATCGCTCACTACCGCAACACCGCTGGCACTGATCTTCCTGATGTTTGAATTGACCACGCACAATACGATGTCAATATCGTGGATCATTAAGTCAAGAATAACGGGCACATCCGTCCCGCGTGGATTAAATTGCGCCAGTCGATGAGTTTCAATAAATAGCGGTTGTTTGAAATAAGGCTTTGCTGCAAGAAATGCCGGATTGAACCGCTCCACATGCCCGACCTGTACCTTGACATTGGCTTCCTTTGCAAGGTCAATCAGCTTCCGGGCTTCTTCCGGTGTATTGACAATTGGTTTTTCAATAAAGATATGCCGGAACGATTTGAGGGCCAGGGCAGCGCAATCGAAATGTGAAATTGTGGGTGTAACAATATCCACCACCTGTGATTCTGCTATCACGCTTTCCACATCAGATAGCCGGCGGATACCGAATTCCTGCTCAACTATTTTCGCGGTAGCTTCATCCGGGTCATAAAAGCCGACGAGTTTATAAGCTTCCGATTCCTGGATACATTTGATATGTATTTTGCCCAGGTGGCCAGCACCCAATACTCCGATTTTAAGCATTTATTATTGATTTTTGAACATGTTATTTTTAGCAAAGATATGTCCTGATTGATTATTTTCGCAACAAATTTATATCACTTATAAACCGCATTAGGTTAATTATTCGGAAATGAATACCGATACTTACAGGCACAAAGGATTACGCAAGCAACTGGTGGAGGAAATCAGGGCAAAAGGCATCCGGGATGAAAAAGTACTAAAAGCATTGGAAGCCGTTCCACGCCATTTTTTTATGGACTCCTCTTTCCTTGAATTTGCCTACGAAGATAAGCCCTTCCCTATCGGTTCGGGGCAAACCATATCCCAACCCTATACAGTTGCGTTTCAGACTGAACTTTTGGAAATTAAAAAGGGTGATAAAATCCTGGAGGTAGGAACAGGTTCGGGTTATCAAACCTGCGTGCTTATAGAACTCGGAGCCAGGGTATATACAATTGAAAGACAAAAAAACCTTTTTTTGAAGACCAGGGAATTATTGCCGGCCTTCGGATACAAACCTAAAAATTTCAGTTTCGGTGATGGCTACAAAGGGCTTCCTGTTTTTGCCCCTTTTGATAAGATTTTGGTGACTGCAGGTGCACCTTTCATTCCTGATGCCATGTTAGATCAGTTACAAATTGGCGGTATGATGGTAATCCCAGTAGGTGAAGACATACAGGTGATGAAACGATTATTAAAAACAAAATCGGGGATAGTGGAAGAAGAACATGGCAGTTTCAGGTTTGTCCCCTTGCTGGAAAAAAAAGCCAATGATTAATTTAGGATATACTTTACGCAAATACAACTTGTCTTCGGAAAAACTCATCTTTTATATTTCGATAACAAAATCGGGAAAAGGACGTTTTAATGCCTGAATCTTACAACATGCATTGCAACATCCGATTTTTTTATAATTTTGTACTCTTTTTTAGCAGATGAATATTATTAATTAATAAAACAATTTACCTATGAGAAAATTAAGTTATTTGACGGGATTAATCCTGTTAACAGGATTGGTTTTCACGTCATGCAATAAAGATGAAAACGAAGAACCACAGAACGTTAACCCTACCATGAATTTCAAAGGCGGAACCCACACGCCTACTGGAATGGAATATGTGGATGGAGATATTACCCTCAGTACAAATGAAACTTTTGTCGTTGGGATTACCGCTTCTTCAAACTCGGGAAAAAACCTTACCAACCTGAATATTACAAGGAAATTTGAAAATGGTGCACCATTTTATGCAGACACTACTTTTAACGCAACGAATTTCAATTATGATTTCTTCTTCCTTGCCAATAATGAGGTGGGTAATGAAGATTGGATTTTTACGATGGAAGATAAAGATGGGAATAAAACCCAGCTTTCCTTCACCATCACAACGGAAGCCATTCCGGCTGGTATAGTTGAATATACCGATATTGAACTTGGTTCAATAGATAGTCCTACAGAAAGCTCATTTGCTTCTATAACCGGTGAAACATTCCTGATCACTGAAGCAGCTAATGATGCAACGATCCAGGAAAAGATTGATTTTGTTTATTTTGATGGAGCTACTTACGGACAAACCATTGTTTCTCCGGATGATGATTTAGCAGCCCAGGTATACTCCTCAATTAGCAACTGGACTACAAGAAATGCCACACTTTTCTCCAGAACACAGTTAAATGCTGCTGCCTATGACCAAATTATCAATGCATTCTCGTTGTTGGCTGTTACACAGCAACTGGATTTCGATGTGAAATTCATCAGTGAATTAAAACCCGAACCGGCCGAAGGCTTTGCTGTTGGCGATGTATTTGCATTCCAAACTGCAACCGGTTTATTCGGTTTGATAAAAGTAACGGAAGTGAACCAGGGAGCCACCGACGGATTGAGCACCATCAAATATGATGTGAAAGTGCAAGATTAATGGCAAATCATCAAAATAAAAAAACCCGGTCCTTTAAGGTACCGGGTTTTTTTATGATTTAAAGTGTTCTCTTTTTTTACAAATTTACCATTACACCGAAATTAACATTTCTTGGCAGTCCAAGAAAAACCTCTGCAGTCCATGGTTCATGAGAATATTCATCATTTTCACCATAGTAACCATTGTATGCACTATTGTCAACGGCATCCTGTATGTAAATTTCATCAAATAGATTAAATACATGAACAAAGAACTGAACATTGACCTCATCGGTACGCAATGGCAGGTCATAGGAAGCATGCAGGTCAAATACTGTATAGGATGGAGTTTTCCATACCTGTTCGGTATCGGTTTCATCTGTTCTCGTAAACGGATCCCAATATGCATAATGGTCAGCATAAAATCTTCCGAGTAACTGAGCACGTAAACCCTTAACCGGATATATAGTAACTCCAAGTACTACCTGAGTTTGAGGTGCATCACCAACTTTTAAACCATCTACATAATAATTATATTCCTGCTCAGATTCGGGATTGGCATAGTCCTTATATGTACCCGAAACATCTTTAGTATATCTCCAGTCATTGATTGATCCTGCAAAGTTGAAAGCCAGAGGTTCTACAGGACGATATTGACCTTCCAACTCAAAACCATAGTGACGTTGCGCCATACCTGTTAAGAAAACAAATCCTTCCGAACCATCCTCCAACTGAACGGAAACACTGTTGGTTCGGTCGGTCCAGGTAGTATAATAAACATTACCCGTGGTTGTGAATTTTTGATTGATTGAAGTATAGGTAGCACCTGCCTCAAATGAAGTAAATTTTTCATTTTTAGGGTCATCGGCTATCGTAGCATCCCTGTCGTTGATCACTGCATCAAAAATGGGCACCTTTAATACATACCCGGCATTGGCAAAAGCACTCACCGTTTCGGTGAACCTGTAACTAAAACCACCTTTCACCTGTCCGCCTCCAATCCAGTCAGTTTCGGATGTCAACTCATCTTCTGAATCCGGGGCTTTTACAAAATGGTTTGTATAAGTATATTTTATCATGGAATAACCTCCCATGCCATAAAAAGTAACATTGCCATAATTATACTCAGCCTGTGCATAACCTCCCAACCAACTTACCGTGTTGGAGAAGTCATAATCAATCCTATCCCCCAATTCTTTGTTATATTTACTCGGTGTATCAAATTCATTGCGGTTGAAATACAGGAATTTACCACCAAGCAAATCGCGGATTTCGCGGTAATGGTCTATCTGTGCCATACGACCATCGATACCAAAAGATGTTTTCCATTTATCGTTTACATTCCAACGCAACTTGGATATAATTCCCACTGTCCATTGATTATTTGTACTGTTCCTTAACACACCGAATGCAGTATCACTCTGTGTATTGTTTGCAATGGTTGCATCCCAATCGACCATGCGTGTAGGTTCGGTATAGTCCCATTTCATTGAACCGTAAGTTCCCGAACCTCCGCCCTTACCACCTGAATAATAACCGGTTGTAAACAATGATACTTTATCGCTGAATTGTGAGTACCAGTTTAAGTTTACAAGAGGTTTATGGTAGTAATTTTCACGTTCGTTAATATAGTGCGGGTTGTGGCGCGAATGTATGGTACCATTCCAATATTGCTGGCCTGTGTAATGATAGCTAACTTCACCCCAGTTTTCATTAAACAACCTGCCCGATTGAGATTCCGGAATTTCATCTAAAGCTTCCTGTGGATAATTGAATTCGGAACTGGCATATGAATGACTATAGGCTGCAATATTTTGTTTATATAAATTTTGACCGTGCATCTGAGGTGCGCCCATAGCATATAATTCCAGCCTGTTTTTTGAATTGATGTTCCAGCTTGCACCAAAATAGTAGGCCCATGCATCTGTCCATGTTTTATCAATAATTCCCTCACCGGTTTTTCTTACACCTCCGGCACTAAAGGCCCATTTATTGTCCATTAAACCGGTGTGCGCCATAACAGTGGATTTGATAAAATTACCAGTACCAAACTCTTGTTTATACATTAATCCGGCTTTTTGTTCAGCGGGATTGGTGATAACGTTCATAGTACCTCCTACAGATGGCGTTGCAAGGTTTACAGCACTTAATCCACGTTGCATTTGTATGGACGAAGTAGCATCGCCTACTCCATCCCAGTTCGACCAGTATACCCAGCCGTTTTCCATATCGTTTATCGGCACACCGTTGATCATGATAGCCACGTTATTCTGATCAAAACCACGAACATTTACTCGGGCATCACCTGCACCACCTCCCTGCATAGTCGAATAAACATTTGGAGTTACATTCATTACCAATGGAATATCTTGCGAACCCAATTGTTCCTGGATTTCCTGTTTGTTTAAATTCGAAAAAGCAACTGGTGTCTCACGTTCACGCGCACGGTCTGCTATGATAGAAACACCTGCCAAACCAATGGCACTGGCTTCAAGCTTTATAACTCCCAGATCAGCATATTGCCCTGATCCAACAGTTACATCCATTGACCTGGGCTCATAACCAGTGTACGTGATAGTAATGGCGTAGGTACCCGGTTGTTTGTCCAACTTAAACTTACCGTTCATGTCGGTTGAAGTACCCTCTGTGGTACCTGAAATCACCACATTGGCTCCAATGAGGGTTTCCTTAGTTTGCGAATCTTCAATGGTTCCCTTGATTCCACTTTGAGCAAAGCTCGCCTGAATAAATAGCATCAAAGCAGAAAAAGTAAATAAACTTAGTAAAATTTTCTTCATAAAATTTTGTTTTAGGGGTTAATACATTTCATACTCTCATTTTAATGACAATTTTAGACAAAAATGCACCGTGTTCAATTAAAAAGTTTTCAACACTTTTCGACAGTTGCGCAATATCTGATAATAGATCAGTCATTTAATAAAAATCAGAAAAAATTTATTGATTGGGCCAAAATTAAAATTCGACTTTATATACAATCCTGATCATACGTTAAATTATCATTAATCTTTTCAATAATATTGAAACTACTATATGACAACATTTTAACGAATTTATCTAAATTGATAATTTAAATTTATAATTCAAAAACCTATAAACCAAACTCCTGGCTTAATATTTCCCTGATCTGATCTTCATTTTGAATGCTTGCTGTAGCCTTTACAACTTTTCCGTTTTTGTAGTAAACCGTAAACGGAAGCCCCATAAATCCCCTGCATTCAGGTAAATTCCTTATGGCCGCTGCATCCGGAATGTCAAAATCCATATCATAAAAAGCAACCGATGGATATTCACTTTCCAGCTTTTTCATGGTGGCATAAACCGGAATACACATAGGCCCCATGCGGCCGCAGCAGATCATTACATTTTCATTGTTGTTGATGATTTCCCCGTGTTCGGAACGGGAATTCACATGTTTTAGATTTGTTTGAAGCATATTATTGATATTTAGTTTTTGCCGGTTAAACTAAAACTGTGCCGCTGGGTGATAGTTAAGCGCTAATAATAAATTTAAATAACCTAAAAAATTGATTTTAAATTAGTTGAATTTTACAGATGAATGATAATTTAGAACGGTTTCCAAATTAAGCTGATGTAAGAATGTCAGTTATGACATCACGGTAAATCAAATAATTCGTTTGATCAACCTGAGTGAATGGGTATATTTCTTTGATTCTTCGTTATAAATTCCCTGGTGGTCCAGCGTATCGATCCTTACTTTGCCTGAGGCATGGATGATTTGATTGTCGCCGATATAAATGCCAACATGGGTAATCAGGCCGTCGCTACTGTCAAAAAAAACGAGATCGCCTTGCAGGGCTTCTTCTAAAAGGCTGATGGCTTCGCCCTGGATGGCTTGTTGAGAAGCATCGCGCAACAGCTTAATTCCACTAAGTTTAAAAACCGTTTGTGTAAAACCGGAACAATCGATTCCAAATGAGGACCTTCCTCCCCACAAATAGGGTGCGTTCAGGAACATCATGGCATTTTCAAGCAACAATGCGATCGAAATATCAGGATCAGTTTCCGACAATTGTCCTGAAAACTGGTATTCATTTCCCGCAAGCTCAAAATGTTCATTTTCAATTTTTCGGATAGGGCTTCCGGCTAGAACGGGCAAAGGGTAGTTTGCGGTGTTGTTATAAACCACATCCACCAGTTCAAGTGTAAACCTGGGTTCAATTCTATTCAATTCGTTAAAAGTCCCCTCGTCAATTCTTTGGATTTGTTTGCTGTCGGCCCAGCCTTCATAATTATCATAAACCATCCTGATCTGAACCCAACCGCTTTTTTCGGTCTGGATCACTACAAGTTCGCCAAAAAGTACCTGGGTGACCATTTCACTGGTATCGGCAGGCTCTGCCCGAACCGGAACGACACTTAAATTACAAACACCGAATTTCATAACTTTTAGTTTTTTGTCCTTAGCTGAATTGCAAAAATAAATATTAATATGAATGTTGCCGGCAGGTAATAAAACAATAAAAATCGGGAAGCAGCGTATTCTTTTGATGAATCACTATCTTTGCCCAAATTTTTAATTGCATGCCAGGGATTTTATTCAATCGGGTAATAAGTATTTTCGTTGTAATGGTTTTGGTCACAATGATTTTCTCATCCTGCAGAAAAGATGATGAAATCGGAACAAGTCCGGCTTATAAATTAAGTTTTTCAGCCGACACCTTGATATTCGATACCGTATTTGCAACCATAGGATCAACAACACGATACTTAAAGGTTTTTAACCGCAATGATAAAAAAGTCAATATTTCCAGGATCTACCTTGCCAATGGTGAAAATTCACAATACAAGATAAATATTGATGGCATTGGAACATCATCGATGAACGATTTGGAAATCGAATCGGGTGACAGCATTTTTATATTTGTAAAAGTTACTATAGACCCCAACAACCAGAATTCGCCTTTCATTGTAGAGGATTCCATTTTGTTTGAGACGAACGGAAACACACAGGATGTTGACCTCGCAGCGTGGGGCCAAAATGCCCATTATTATGTAGGAAATAAAATGTTGGAGGGATTGAGTTACCCATACACCATCATTGCTGAAGAAAATGAGATAGTTACCTGGGAAGACGACAAACCTTACATTATTTACGGATGGGGTGTTGTCGATTCTGCAGCAAGGCTGATTATCGGGCCGGGCGTGAATGTTTATTTTCATCAAAATTCAGGATTGTGGATTTACAGGGGTGGTAACCTGAGGGTAAACGGGGAAAAAGACAGCCTCGTGACCTTTCAGGGTGACCGGCTGGAAACCGAATACCAGGACCTGCCGGGCCAATGGGACCGGATTTGGATCAACGAAGGTAGTGATGCCCACATCATCAATTATGCGGTCATTAAAAACAGCTTTATCGGAATTCATACCGAGCCTTTGGTGAATGAGCAAAGCAACCTCACCAGTGCACTCATTCTAAATAATACCATAATCCAAAGTGCATCCAACTGGGGATTATACTCCTATGCCTACCAAATTATTTCGGCCAATACCGTTATTTCAAATTGTGCGGCATATGCAGCTTGTCTGGTAGGTGGTGCCTACGATTTCAGGCAATGTACATTTGCCAATTACTGGACGCAAACCGTTCGACTCGATCCATCCGTTTTAAGATTGAGTAACACTATCAGTTTTCAACTTTCCGATGGATCTGTTTATACACTGGCCAGCCCTCTTGCTGAGGCCTATTTTGGAAACTGTATTCTTTACGGCAACCTGGATGAAGAAATCGATTCGATCAATGATAGCCAATATGATTTCAATTTTAAATTCGACCATTGTGTTCTGAAAACACAGTTGAAAATGAATAACCCGGAATATTACTACAACTCCCTGCGAAATATTGATCCCAAATTCATCGACTATTCAGTTCAGAATTACAGGTTGGACACATTGTCACCCATGATCGATGCCGGGAATCCGGATGTGATCATCAATTCCCCGTTGGATATAACATTTGACCTGGATGGAAACCCCAGGAACCAGGATATCGCACCCGACTTGGGAGCCTATGAATATAAGCCGGAAGCAGAATAAAAATATGTTTATCCGGAATTGGTAAAATTGAAATTCAGAAGCAATCAGGACTCTACTTCTTCAATATTATGGTTCCTGATTTCGTAAATCTTTCTGAATCCGTAACCTAAACCAAGAGAGACCAAAATCAGTAATCCCCCGGTAAGTGAGGCTTTCGTATCTTCTTTGGTTAAATCTTTTTTTTGCAGTAATTCATCCTCAGCAACATTTTGTGATGTTTCACCGATGAATGCAGTAGTAATTAAGAAAATAGCTAGTGCTAAGTAGATGGCAATTTTTTTCATACGCAATGGCAGTCCAAATATTTTATAATTCAAATCATTCAGGGTGCGAAATAAAAAATTATGCCATGTTGTTGATCAACCATAAAATTTTGATTATCAACAACAATATTAACAATCCAAAAAAATAAAATTCAGGAAATACCTCCAATCCCGGATATGATATATTAAAATCGGATAGCAAACAAATTTGGCTAATGTTTACCAGAAAACAGAATACAATGTGGCCAGAATAATGAAAATAATAAATGCACTGATATTAAACCTGGGGCCTGTTGTGAAAAGGCTTTTTTTCAAAGCAATGCTTTTTGGATCATTCATTCCTTTATTTTCAATATAGCTGATAAGTACAATAAATATCGCAACTACAATAAAGGTCAAACCCATCTGATCCATCCAGGGTAGGTTTGGAAATAGGTTTGCCAGGATTGTTTCATCAAACCACCCTTTGCTGCCAGCTTTGAAATACATCGCAACCGGAATCGAGACAATTGCCCCCCAGATAGCACCATTGTTGGTTGTCTTTCTCCAAAATAAACCCAATATAAAAATGGCAAGGATCCCAGGGCTCACAATACCAGTGTATTCCTGAATAAATTGAAAAGCCTGTGGTATAGAGCCAAGTAAAGGAGCCATAAATCCCGCAATAATCAAGGCCATTGCAGCAGTAATTCTACCAACGGCAACTGTTTGACGGTCTGAAGCAAGTTTATTAAAAAAAGGTTTATAAATATCCATTGTAAAAATGGTGGCGGTAGAATTGAGCATAGAAGCCAGGGATGAAACAATCGCTGCCGCAAGTGCGGCAAGAACGAGCCCTTTTAATCCCACAGGTATAAACTGGCTGATTAACCATGGATATGCCCGATCGTTATCAATACTTCCTGTACTTGTAATGAATGCCGGATCTACCGTTGAGCTATTGATGGAACCATCAGAACCTGAATTTAACATGTAGGCAACAATTCCGGGGATAACTACAATTACGGGGATTAACAATTTCAGGAATGCAGCGAAGGCAATGCCTCGCTGAGATTCTTTCAGGCTTTTGGCCGCCAACGTGCGCTGAATAATATACTGATTAAATCCCCAGTAATAAAGGTTAGCAATCCACATTCCACCGATCAGAACGGATAATCCGGGTAGGTCCCAGTATGGATCATCCCCGTTTGGCGTTGTCAGTTCACCTTTAAAGATAATCATTGAAAATTTTTCAGGAACCTTTTCATACAAATACTTAAATCCATCCCAAACTCCCCCGTCAGGTGCGATATGATCCAGGGCAATAAAAGTCGTTATCAACCCACCCATAACCAGCAAAGCCACCTGTACAACATCCGTCCAGGCCACTGCCGACAATCCACCCCAAAGCGAATAAGCTGCAGCAAACAAGGCAAGGCCGATAATGGCATATATCAACATGGAACCATCGGCATTTCCAAGTATGGTGTCCATTGCTTTGGCACCAAGAAATAGCACGGAAGTAAGATTTACGAAAATAAATAAAGCTATCCAGAAAACTGCCAGTATTGATTTTAAATTAGTGCTGAACCGTTGTTCAAGGAATTGTGGAATGGTATATAGTTTCTTCTCAATAAAAATCGGAAGGAAAAACTTACCTACAATAATCAAGGTTGCTGCGGCCATCCATTCATAAGTGGCAATAGCCAAACCAATAGCAAATCCTGAACCCGACATTCCGATAAATTGTTCTGCTGATATATTGGCTGCTATTAATGATGCTCCGATGGTCCACCACGGTAATGATTTACCGGCCAAAAAATAATCCTCTGCGTTTCGCTGATGCCCCTTTTTATTTCGGGATACATATAAACCTATGGTTACAATTACAACTCCATATGCGATAAAAACTATGTAATCAAGCAATGAGAAATTGGTTGCGTTCATATGATGGATTTTATTTCGTAACTAAATCATATAATTGGTTCTCTAAAACATCACGTAAGAATCCTTAACTTGGCATATTTCAATAATAATTGTTTCTGACCGACATTCTTGAAGAATACGGTTGCCTTCTTATTGACACCCACTCCTTCCAGGCTGATTACCTTTCCCTTCCCGAACCGCGCATGTTCTACCTCTGCCCCTACCTGCACTTTATCTGTCAAGTGATCATCAAAATCAATAATGTTACCTGAACCGCCTGATTGTTCTGATATCTTTTTCAAATTTCTTTTTACGTATGGATTATTCCCGGGATAGGGATTATTGGCAGCATTAATTTCAGGAGATTTAATACGTTGCGGCATTTCCAGGAATTGACGGTTGATCTCTTCAATGAACCGGCTGGGTTCGCAAATGGTCATATTACCCCAACGGTACCTGCTTTCGGCAAATGAAAGGGTTACTCTTTTTTCGGCACGAGTCAAAGCAACATAAAACAACCGCCTTTCTTCCTCCAAATCGGCCCTGGATCCTATGGATTGAATGGATGGAAACAGGTTTTCTTCTAACCCGACAATAAAAACATAAGGGAATTCAAGACCTTTGGCAGCATGGATGGTCATCAGTGAGACTTTATCCACTTCGTCTTTATCTTTGGTATCGGCATCGGTGATGAGGGCAACTTCCTGTAGAAATTCATCCAGCGTTCTGTTGGTCTTTTTTTCCTGCGGATCGGTTTGACCCGGAACCAATTCCTGCTCCCTTTCCGAAAAGTCCTTGATGGCGTTCAGCAACTCTTCAATATTTTCATACCGGCTGATCCCTTCGGCGGTTTTATCCTCAAACAAGTCCTTTGTGATTCCGGAAGAAGTTGCAATATGCCTGGCCAGTTCAAAAGCGTTGGCTGTTTTAACCTGGGCTGAATAGCTTTTTATCATGGTCGCAAATTCCCTGATTTTGCGGGTAGTTCCCTGGTTCAGTTCAAGTTTGAACGCCTGCGGATTTTCAATGATCTCCCATTGTGATTTTTTCTCACGGTCGGCCACAACTATCAAATGTTCCTGGGTTGTCTTGCCGATTCCCCTGGCCGGGTAATTGATTACCCGTTTCAATGCTTCTTCATCCTTATTGTTCACGGCCAACCGCATATATGCCAAAAGGTCTTTAATTTCCTTTCGGTTATAAAATGACAAACCACCGTAAATACGGTAAGGAATATTAAGCTTTCTAAGAGCCTCCTCCAGTGCGCGTGACTGGGCATTTGTACGGTACAGTATGGCAAAGGCATCATTTCGCTCCTGGAAATTCATCTTGATTTCAAAAATAGAATTGGCCACCATTGCCCCCTCTTCATTATCCGAAGACGATTTCATTACCCGTATCAGTTGCCCGTCTTCATTGTGTGTCCATATTTCTTTGAAAATTTGGTCCTTATTATTGATAATGATGCTGTTTGCAGCACTCACAATCGTCTTGGTAGAACGGTAATTTTGCTCCAATTTAAATTCCCTGGCATCGGGGTAATCGCGTTTGAAGTTGAGGATATTCTGTATATTGGCACCCCGGAAAGCATAGATACTTTGGGCATCATCACCTACCACACAAATATTTTCGTCATTTGCCGCAAGTTGTTTCAGGATCATATATTGCACATGGTTGGTGTCCTGGTATTCGTCCACGAGGATAAATTTGAATTTACGCTGGTATTTGATCAGCAAGTCGGGAAACTGACTAAGAAGAATGTAGGTATTCAAAAGCAGGTCGTCGAAATCCATTGCGGCTGCACGGTAGCATCGATTTTTGTATATTTTATAAAGCTCCCCAAGCAAAGGTTTGCCGGCCATTTTATCCTGCAACAGAATTTCATCGTTGGCATTATAGGCTTCGGCAGTTATCAGGTTGGTTTTGGCAGCTGAAATCCGGTTCAGGACATAATTTGTAACATACGTCTTGTCGTCCAGGTTATTTTCTTTAATGATCGATTTCATGAGCCTTTTCGAATCATCCGAATCGTAAATAGAATAATTTGACGGATAACCTATCCGGCTGGCTTCGGCCCTCAATACCCTGGCAAAAATGGAGTGGAAAGTTCCCATCCATACATTTTTGGCATCAGCATTGCCAACCAGCTTGATGATGCGGGACTTCATTTCCCTGGCTGCCTTGTTGGTAAAGGTGAGTGCGAGGATATTAAATGGATCTACTCCTAAATTGAGCAGATGGGCAACCCTGTAAGTCAGCACCCGGGTTTTACCCGAGCCGGCTCCGGCAATCACCATCACCGGCCCCTCAACCGCCTCGACTGCCTGCCTTTGTTCCTTATTCAAATGATCAAGAATATCGCTCACCTCATCAATTTTGAGGCACAAAAATAACCATTTTCAGGTTGAATATTCTATTGGATTCATTAGGTGCGAAAAAGTTATTCACAAACAAAAAAATTCATGATATCAGGATATTTAAGCCAGGATTTATTTGATATGCAGGTTTTCGGATTGAAAAATCATCCCTACCGTATCTTTAATGATAAACCTGACATGAGTCGGATCAAATGCATTTTTCTCCAAAGGGTCATGGTAATGATGCAGGTCAATTTTACAGGATATTTTTTCTCCTATTTTTAAAATCCTGGGGAACTTACATTCCACATTGGTGGGTTTTAATTGATATATTTTGCTGTGTGTTCCATGAGAAAACCTGATATATGGATAAAGCATTTTTACTTGCTTTTTACCTGTATTTTCAACCGAAACCTCTACAATAGACTCATCTACATGTTCACCTTTATCAATAAAATAAGCATGAACATATAATTTTTTACCGGGTTTGTAAAGCAGGGCAACGATTAAAACTACTAGTAAAACCAGTCCTATGAGTGATAAGGCAATAGTTATACCTGAAATACTGTCCATGTTGGTTAATTTTAGTTTGGTAGCGCAAGATAGAAATAATTTGTTATTCCTGCAATACTATTTTTCCAACACCTTTATTAACACACCTACCGATTAAGGCTGCATGCAGAATTCCATTCTGCTGCAGATCAGCCAACAGTTTGCCGGCGTGTTCTTCGGGCAAGGCAATCAACAAACCACCTGAAGTTTGGGCATCGCTGAGGATAAATTTAGTTAATTCAGAGTTAAATTTTCCCCAATCAACCATGTTCAAAATAAATTCCAAATTGTTTTTGGTCCCACCAGGAATAAGGTTTCCGGCAACAAATTCCTCAGTACCCTCTATTACCGGAACCCTTGAGGCGTACAATTCAACGTCCGCCTTTGAAGATTCGGTCATTTCCTTCAGGTGCCCCAACAATCCGAAGCCGGTGACATCTGTACAAGCGTTCACAGGGTAATGGCTCATCACCTCTGCTGCGGTTTTATTCAATTCTGACATAACAGAAATGGCCTCTTTGATAATCTTTTCAGATACCAGCCCCTGTTTCATGGCTGTTGTAATTATTCCCAGTCCCAACGGTTTTGTTAAAATGAGTGCATCGCCCTGTTGCATTCCCGAATTGGTCAGAATTTCATCCGGATGTGCGAACCCGGTAACAGCCATTCCGAATTTGGGTTCGGTATCTTCAATGGTATGGCCACCCAAAATGAGCACACCAGCCTCTTTTGCCTTGTCTTTCGCGCCTTTTAAAATGGCCTTCAATACTTCAACCGGCAACCTTTTATCGGGAAAAGCCACAATATTGAGTGCAAAAACAGGTTTGGCTCCCATGGCATAAATATCGCTAAGGGCATTTGCAGTTGCAATCGCCCCGAATTGGTAAGGATCATCGACTACCGGAGTAAAAAAATCAACGGTTTGAACAATGGCCATATTTTCACTTATCTTATAAACGGCAGCATCATCCGAGGAATTCAGTGAAACCAATACGTTGGGATCATCAGGCATTTGAAAGTCTTTCAGAATCTCCTCAAGGTATTGCGGCCTTATTTTGCAGGCACAGCCGAGACCATGGGTGAATTGTGTGAGCCTGACAGTTTCCGGTAAAATATGATCCTGACCATTTCCCCCTTTCAATTTATTAACAGCTTTGATAATTATTTCCGATGCCGATTTAATTTCCGAAATTGTAGTGTATTTACCTGTTGAGAATCGAATCGTACCCATGGCATAATTCCCGGAAACATGCATTGCCTTCAAAACGATTGAAATATCTATCTTATCCGTATGGCAAGCTGCACCTGCCGATGCGGCCACACCATTCATGTCACCCAGTAAGGTATTGGCTTCTATTCCCGGAAATGAAATACTTAATGTATTGGGAAGCCTTTCGGTGGGATGACCGTTAACTTTAATTTCGGGTAGATCCTTTTTTAATGTCTCATATAATAAATCAGTCATGCTTTTCAGATGAATGATATTTTTTTCAAGATCCCTTTTTGCGACTTCACACGCCTTACCCAGTCCAACTATTTCAAGCACATTTTCAGTCCCGGCGCGCAGGTTCATTTCATGATCGGCACCATGGATCAGTTTCTGCAGGGTGATCCCTTCCCTGATGTACAATGCCCCGATCCCTTTGGGAGCGTATAATTTGTGGCCGGCTACCGATAACAAATCAACATGCATCTTCTGAACATCAACTTCGATCTTTCCAATGGATTGAGCGGCATCCGTATGCATTAAAATCGAATGCTCCCTGGCTATTTCAGCAATTTCACGAACAGGCTGGATAGTTCCGACCTCATTGTTTGCATGCATAACGGTGATCAGAATGGTAGTAGGTTTAACGGCCTTTTTTACTTCTTCAGGTTCAACCCGGCCAAATTCATCAACCGGAAGAAAAGTGATTTCAAAGCCTTTGCCGGATAAGTACTGGCAAACCTCAGTTACCGCCGGATGCTCAACGGATGTGGTGATGATATGGTTCCCCTTGTGCTGCAATGCTTCCGCAATTCCTTTGATGGCCAGGTTGTTCGATTCGGTTCCGCCACTCGTAAAAATAATTTCATGTGGTTTGCAATTCAACAATGCTGCAACCTGCTGTCGGGCTGTCATCACCGCCTTTTTAGCTACCATCCCATAATTGTGAATACTCGATGGATTCCCAAAATGTTGCTCCAAAAAAGGTTTCATCGTTTCGACTACTTCCCTGTCAATTGGGGTTGTAGCATTGTAATCGAGGTAAATAATTTCACTCATGTGTTGGTAATTTAGCTGAAATCAAACTTTTTGCCACACTGCTTTGAAAAAAAGCCACCACGGTTTTTGCATTTTCCGAGGGATCAGATTTGCCAAGACTGACAGTATGGATTTGTTCCGAATTACGGTATGAAAGCCCTTTGATATAAGCTTTGTCATAATAGGAAAGCAAAATAGAAGAGGCAGTTCTAAAATCATCCTGTTCGATTGCCTCTATGGTAAGTTTAGTATTGAGTCCTCCCAGTTTTTGTTGAATCCGGAGGGTAGCATCTTTTAGCCGGTTTTTGTCAAATCCCGCATAATCCTTCACCAGCCTTTCTATCCTTACCTCTTTTGGAACATCAATAAATATCAACGGCGATGATCTTATATTATTGAAAAAAGGTTCCGGTAAACTCACGGTCCCGATTGAACGACTTTCATCTTCCACCCAAATGTACCGGGATTTATCCAAACGCTTAAATTCTTCATATAGCATGTTTTCAAAATGTTCGGAGGTGGGTTGTTGTCCCTGTCCGAATGCCCCGAAAGCCGACCCTTTATGATTGGCCATTTTTTCAAGGTCAATCACCTGCTCCCCGATTTTCCTGATGCTATTGAGTATCTCCGATTTACCGCTTCCGGTTTTCCCCCCCAGAACCACCAGGTTATAATTTCTTTCGAATTCCGACCTGATGAATTTTCTGAAAGCCTTATATCCGCCCTCCAGGACATGAGCCTCGAATCCAGCTGTTTCAAGCAACCAGGCCATGCTTGCACTGCGCATTCCTCCACGCCAGCAGTGGACAAGAACCTGTTTCCCTACGACAAGGCTTCTCACTTTTTTGACGTACGCCGACATTTTGGGGCCCACAATGTCCAACCCCTTTAATACCGATGCTTCTTTCCCGGAATTTTTATAGAGTATCCCGATCTCTTTCCTTTCTTCATTGGTAAAAAGGGGCAGATTGATGGCCCCGGGAATATGCCCTATTAAAAACTCACCGGGAGACCTCACATCCAAAATGGGGTAAAATTCGGATTTTCTTAAAAAAGACGCAGCATCAAGGTACTCCATAAAACAGTGCAGTTTTCAGGGCAAAGTTAGTACAAACATTTAATTGCACTGTTTTATGGAACCTTGAAATGAAATTTACATAACTGATCAAGAAATTAAAAACTGGCTTTTAATGCAATAATAAAATTCCTGCCAGATGCAACAATTCCCGAGCTGTAAGGCCTGTATCTCTGATCGGTCAGGTTCTCAATTCCTGCAGTGATGGAAAATTGTTCGGTCA
Organism: Bacteroidales bacterium; assembly: GCA_016933115.1. Lineage (GTDB taxonomy): Bacteria > Bacteroidota > Bacteroidia > Bacteroidales > JAADJA01 > JAADJA01. The sequence goes on from JAFGBL010000061.1 coordinate 25,191, forward strand.
ACTGGTAGAGCGCCTTAAAATTGAGTGTATACCAACCTGGCGAATACGGATTGCCGTCAGGATCAATGGCATAAATATAGTCTTTGCCTTTTTCTTCCTCCGGCATGTTCTCATAGGAGATTTCCCCTGAATACATGCCATAAAAATCAAGCAACAATTTGTTGACAAATAGTTTCAGGCTGGACTTACCGAACCAGGGCGCAGCATGTCGCAAAGGGCTGGTAGTTCCGTCGTCCAGTTCTTCCTCGCCCTTTTGGTAATTGAAGTAGGAAGAAATCTCAAAACCGGCCGGTAATTTAATTTCCATGCCTGCCTGCAAGCCATAAACATAAGCATTGGCTGAATTCTGAACGGCCTGAACCTTGCTCATTTCACCATTATACATGATGCTATCCTGCCCATTTAAAGTATAATCGCGACGGACCATGGCATTTTCGAGGATGGTGTAAAAAGCTGCCAAATCAATTTTTACCACATCACCAAAAATTTTTGCAATATCAATTTCTGCATTGTAGGCATATTCAGCCTCCAGATCGGGATTGGGGACAACAACAGATCCCGGCTCCGAATCAAACACCTTGCCCATATCATCTACATTGGGAGCCCGGAATCCGGTTGATAAATTTGCACTTAAGGTAAGGCTTTGAACCGGATTGAGTACCACACCCAAACTTCCTGTAAGGGATCCTTTATCGATATTTGCAGTAGTATAAGGGAAAGGATAAAAAGTCGTGTCAAATTCCGCATCGAGGACGTACTGATTGTACCTGGCCCCTGCCTGAATATTCATTTTTTCACTGGGTTTATACATATAGGTCAGGTACGCTGCGTAGGAAGCCCAGGTGGATTTTGGATACCGTGCCGGACCTTCAACAATTTCGGCAGTTGAAACGTCTTCATCCATTCCTGTGGAATAAACATCATCATAAACCAATTCGAGGCCATAATAGAAATTATGATTTGTCCTGATATGTTTTGCAAAGTCGAGGTTGGCGGAAAAAGCATCTACTTTCTCCAACCTAATCCTTCTTTCATTATCGTTGAAATCACGATCGATCCTACTCTCTTCAAAATGCTGGTATGCCAGGCGCATGGTCAATTGGTCATAAATTTTACAATTTGAAGAATTAGTAATGGTCAAATTATTCATCATCCAGTCCTGTGGCCCATAGTTCCATTCTGCGCTCCGGGGCAATCCGTTTTTTGTTCTTAACAACCGGTCGTAACGGGGATAATCGGTGGTTGTTGAATAATGGAACCCATATTCAAAATCCCATTTTTCACTGGGTTTGAACCTGACTTTTTGCATCAGGTTTGTTTGAGAGTACCCGGTTGGTTTTTGCACCATCGGGTCGTCATTGGTGACAACAATATCGGTGCTATCGACCCTTTCCGTGTAAAATGGGCGCAAATACTCATCCGGACCGTGCAAACCCATTCTCAGATCGTCGAAATAAAACTGAGAAAAACTGGAGACAAGTGCCCATTTTTTCCAACCTACATTCACATCAAAATGGCCGGTTCTTTCTTTGTCTGCCGATGAAAACCGCAGTGCTGCATTGCCCGATACATTAACTTTATCATCAACGGATAATTTTGATGTTAAAGTTGAAAAACTCATTACACCACCAATAGCATCACTACCGTAAATCACAGAAGAAGGTCCGAAAAAAACTTCAACCCTTTCTGTAGAAAACGGATCAAGCGAAATGACATTCTGAAGGTTCCCGCTTCTGAAAATGGCGGTATTCATCCTGATGCCATCTACGGTAATCAGCAGCCTGTTTGTGGCAAATCCCCTGATCATAGGGCTACCTCCTCCCAACTGGCTCTTCTGTATAAATATTTCGCCCGATGATCCCAACAGATCAGCCGCAGTTTGCGGATTTTCAAGGGTGATGTCCTTTGGCGTCAAAGAAGTTATTTTTGCCGGAATTTCCCTTTTCGATTGGCTCCACCGGGTCGCCACAACAGTGTATTGATCAAGTGTAATATTATCTTGAATCATGACCAAAATGAAACCGGAATTGGCCAACTGATCGTAACTTTTTGTTTCGGCCTGATATCCGATCATCCTGATCTCAATCTTGGATGATCCCTTGAAAGCCGAAATTTCCGCCTGGCCGTGTGCATTGGTGACACCTGAAGCCAGTGGATTTTCACTAAATAGTGTTACCATTTCGAGGGGTTGATTGCTTTCTCCATCCCTTATCGTTAAAATTTGAGCATGGGAAACAAGATAAGCAACTGAAAATAAAGAAATAAATATAAAATTTTTCATCTTATACAAAATAAATATAAGTTAAATTGAAAAAATAAAATAACTGTGAAATTCCCCTGGTAAAAGAACCCGGGAAATTCACTAAAATCCAGTGTTTATTTATGAAATATATTTGGGAGGGGGACCATATTCTTCAACAAAATCAGATAAAACTTGAATTTTTATCCGTGGATATGAAATAATTGAAAAGCAACCAAATGGTTGATTTATATGATCCTGAAGAAAATAATCTTTAACTGGAATTTTTTGGAAAGATTTCGAATCTTTTTGGTGGTCCGATGGATTGTCGGTATTATTTGAAACATGTGCTTTTAAATGCGCCTGCAATTCTTTCTCTTTTTTATCTGCAACACAATAAAACTTTACACTGCTATCCGGATTTGTCTCCGAACTTACAATATCATATA
>JAFGBL010000062.1 GCA_016933115.1 Bacteroidales bacterium
GTTCGCCGATTAAAGTGGCACGCGAGCTGGGTTCAGAACGTCGCGAGACAGTTCGGTCCCTATCTGTTGTGGGCGTTAGAAGTTTGAGGGCACCTGACCGTAGTACGAGAGGACCCGGTTGGACATACCTCTAGTGTACCTGTTGTGGCGCCAGCTGCACCGCAGGGTAGCTATGTATGGACGAGATAAGTGCTGAAAGCATCTAAGCACGAAACTCAGCCCAAGATGAGACTTCTTTTAAGGGTCGTTCTAGACCAGGACGTTGATAGGCTGCAGGTGTAAAGTCAGTAATGGCAAAGCCGAGCAGTACTAATTACCCGTAAGCTTTCTTCTGGATACTCACTCTTGATTATTCACCTGTATTTTCTTTCTTATATATGTCGTTTAAGATATTATCCACCTCCGCTAAAGCTTCGGTGGATAAAAGATCTTATGGTGACTATTGCGGTGGGGTCCACCTCTTCCCATTCCGAACAGAGAAGTTAAGCCCACCAGCGCCGATGATACTGCCGCAAGGTGGAAAAGTAGGTCGTTGCCAGTTTTTATAATCCCGCCTTCACAGGCGGGATTTTTTTTTGCCTTCAAATAATTACTATTTTTGACAATTATCCGTTAATGTAAAATGATGTTCAGAATCAGGGGTTTTTTTACAGTTGTTGTTAGCTGTTTATTCTTGTCCCAACCATCATTAGCGGTTCAGGATTCCTTACTTACTCAGCCCGACTCATCAAAAGTCTATTTCTTTTCCAATAATTTTGAAAGACTAGGCCCTGAATTCCTGCAAGAAATTGATACTCTGATTACAAGCATTCAAAAATACGACCCCCTGGATAAACCGGGCAATTATTATGCCTTTCCAGGAAATATCGGACTCGCTCATGTTAGTATGGTTTACCAGCCTTTTATTGGCAAAAGCGGTTTTGACTTCGGCGTGCATACCCTGGATAAATATATGTTCCATAGTGACAGTATCCCCTATTATTGGGTAGGCCGGCCTTTTACCCATTTAAAATATGTGATGGGATCAAAAAAAGAACAAAGTATTCTTGTTGACCATGCCCAAAATGTTTCGAGTTGGCTTACCATGGGTATGAAATTCAACTATATCAATTCCCTCGGCTATTACCAGCGGCAGGAATCGGACGATAAGAATTTTGTCATCACAGCAAGGATTCATACCCGTACTTCCCGTTATATGATTCTGGCCAATTATTTGCATAACAAATTGAAAATGGAAGAAAATGGGGGTATTAAATATGATTCGGTTTTTGAAGAAAATATCAAAACAAAAAGAACTTCATTTATCGTCAATCTGAACAATGCCGGGAACTACCTGAAGGAAAACAGTTTTTATGTAAAGCAATTTTTTAAACTGAATAACCGGCATCGGTTTACTCCACCTGATTCCAACTACAGAAAAATGTTTTCCGGGTTTTTTCTTGGAAACCTTTCTCACTCCATTTTATTTTCACACATGACTCTACGATATGAAGATGGTGTAAATGATCAGGATTTTTATTCATTTACCCGCGATACCTTGAACACGACCTACGATTCGACCTACATCCATAAAATTGAAAACGAGTTGTCCTGGACCAATGCAGACAATGCTAAATCGCAAAAGCTGACTTTTTACGGTGGAGCCCGGTATATTTACGCTGAATTATCTGTAGATTCAATAAAATCCTATTACAACCAGTTTATTCCCTTTGGAGGGATCAATATTAATTTATCGCAAAAATTTAAACTTGCATTTCATGGTGATTTAGTAACCGGAAACTCAAATATCGGGGATCTGAGCCTTACAGGAGAAATGAACCTGATTACCAGGTTCGGTTCGCTCATGATCGTCAGCAAATATGCCAGGCAGGAGCCGGGAAGGTTTTATGGCTTTTATTATTCAAACCATTTCGCATGGACCAATGACTTCAATAAACAGGATATTTTAGTGAATAATTTTGAATACACTTATAAAACTTTGGTAGCGGGGGTCAGATTATCTGCGGTCGGGAGCTTTGTTTACATGGATACACTGGCAGAACCGCATCAAATTGGGAATACACTTGGCGTTTTTACTGCCTACCTGCGGAAACTGTTAAATTTGGGTAACTGGAGTTTTGATGCAAGACTGATTTACCAAAAACCATCAGATGATAAAATAATCAGGTTACCTGAATGGATCGGTGATTTATCGGTTTATTACACCAAAGACCTGTTTAAGGAGGCAGCAATTTTACAAACCGGCTTCGATATGATTTATTATACCAATTATTACGCATATGCTTATATGCCAGCCACCAAATCATTTTACATACAAAACGATAAAGAACTCGGAAATTATCCCTATGCCAATTTTTTCCTGAATCTGCAGATCAAAAGGGCAAGGCTATTTCTAAAATATTACAACATGGGGTATTTTTTACAGGACTTCAACTATTATACGGTTCCTTCCTACCCCATGAAGGATGGGGGGTTCAGGTTTGGGATATCCTGGATGTTCTACGACTGAAAAAACAAAAAGTAGGTTGGTCCTTTTATTATACCTACCTGTTCACAGTTACTTTTTTCGAAACCGATCTACTCAATTTTTCATCTGCAATTTTTACAATATATAATCCATTGGGCAGAAATGAGACATCCAATTTTGATTCAAAGTTTTTCGGCTTCACACTGTAAACTGGATTCCCCGAAAGATCAATTATTTCAACTAATCCAATAGGTCGGGAGCTTTTGATGCAGAGTTTTTCGTGAACGGGATTCGGATATAAATCAATATTGGCAGAAAAATGATCTTCCACACTGTTGATCTGATCACCATAGATAAATATTTCATCAATACTCGATTCCCCGTCTTCCTGCACGGCCCCTCCCGTTCCGGACGCAGTATTCAACATCATCACCCAACGAATCCAAACTTCATCCTGGTCAGCACTGCCTTCTGTCAAGGGCAGTTTATTTACCCGGCTTGTAGACCAGTCACTATCAACAGTAATTTCTCCACCGACTACAGGTGACCAGGAACCACCATAATTGATGCTGTATTGTAACTCAAATTTTTTTGGACCCGGATGCTGGCTCCCGGAATATTGCCTTGAACTCACAGTAATATTATGATATCCCAAAGTTTTGACCCTGATGGCCCATGCTTTGGTATCCATGCCTAAATCCCATCCGGTGGCCATAGCAGCATTGGTTGTATATCCTGTACCCAAAATAATGGAGGAAGTTCCCCCCATAGTGATGATTGCATTTTCTTCTATCAGGTTTAAACCCTGATCGGCTAAAAGGGACCCAACCGGAAAAGTCCACCCAACAAGTAAAACATTTTGTGATTTTGAATAGCCAAGTAAAATAAAAAATGCAGCAATCAATAGTATATACTTTTTCATCATGTGTATTTTGAATTTAACATTTTGCAACAAAAGATCAAAAATATAAATTATTATCGCTTGAAATGTATCTTTTTAGTCCTTTCTTCATGATGTTAATAAACCGGATGAAATTATAGGATTGA
>JAFGBL010000063.1 GCA_016933115.1 Bacteroidales bacterium
ACCAGAGCTTGCTTCCTCTTCAGGTTAACGGTTGCATAATACAAATTCTTTTTCTAAAAATCACCAACTATTTTTTAGTACATTACCGCGAAAAAAAAGCCCCGGTTCGCGGGGCCTAAAGTATTTTAAAACCTGAATTCACGATCAAATTGTCATGATGTCCTTTTCCTTCTTTTCAAATATTTTGTCGACCTTTTCGATGTAGTCGTCCGTTAATTTCTGGATATCATCCTGCAGTTTTTTCACATCGTCCTCGGGAACGCCTTCCTTTTCCAGTTTTTTGGCTTCATCATTGGCACTTCTTCTGGAGTTCCTGATCCCTACCTTGGTATCCTCGGCTTCGGCCTTGGCCTGTTTCACGAGATCCCTGCGCCTCTGCTCCGTCACCGTGGGAACGATGATCCGCAAAACCTCCCCTTCATTTTTTGGATTGAATCCCAGGTTGGCAGCCATGATGGCCTTTTCAATGGCATGGATCACGCTTTTATCCCAGGGCTGAACAATGATTTGGCGGGCATCGGGCGAAGTGATATTGGCCGTTTGGTTGAGCGGCGTCATCACGCCGTAATAGTCCACCAATACGCCCTCCAGCATGTCCGGACTGGCCTTCCCGGCCCTGATTTTCTGGAATTCCTTTTCGAGGTGCTGCATGGATTTATCCATTCCCTCTTTAGCAAAATCATAAACGAACTGGCATTCCTCTATCATAATTTTAGTTTTAACGGTTGGTATGCAAATATAAAATTTTTCTGAAATACGGTCATTAATTTGAAACCAGGGTTCCAATGTCATCCCCTTTGACCACTTTCATTAAATTGCCTTTCTCATTCATGTTAAACACCACAACGGGGAGGTTGTTCTCGCGGCACATGGTAAATGCGGTCAGATCCATTATCTTCAGGTTCTTTTGGTATGCTTCCTCAAATGTGATGCGATCGAACTTCAGGGCATCGGGATGTTTTTCCGGATCAGCGGTATAAATACCATCCACCCGGGTACCTTTCAAAAAAACATCTGCCCTGATCTCCACCCCCCGGAGGACCGAAGCAGTGTCGGTAGTGAAATAAGGATTTCCGGTCCCCCCGCTGATGAACACCACCCTGCCCTGTTCGAGGTATTCGATGGCTTTGCGGCGACTCATCAACTCGGCCACCGGCCCGATCTGGAATCCCGCAAGAATCGCGGTTTTAACACCCATCGTTTCGAGTTCGGCCTGCAAAGCCAGGCTGTTGATCACGGTGGCCAGCATGCCCATGTAATCACCCTGCACGCGATCCATCCCATCAGATGTTCCCTGCAATCCACGGAAAATATTTCCTCCTCCGATGACAATACCAATTTGAACCTGTGCATCCACCAGGGATTTGATTTCCTCAGCATAATCATGAAGCCGCTCCGGGTCAATCCCGTACTGCCGCTTACCCATCAGCGCTTCTCCACTCAGTTTTAATAAAATCCTTTTGTATCTCATTTGATTGAATAATTATTGCAGCCAAAGGTAAAGATTTCCTGAAAATAATTTTCATCAAAACATTGAATTCGGGGATTCTTTGCCTGATTTTGGTTATCTTTATTGCACTTAACGAAAAAATCTACGCATGACTCTGATCGACCGAATAGAATGGCTGGGGCAGGCCACCGTTAAAATCACAACAGGGAATTTAAAAATATATGTCGATCCTTATATGATCACAAATAAGGACGCAGCAGATTTTATTTTCATCACCCACAGCCACAACGACCACCTGTCGATGGACGACATCCGAAAGGTTTCGGACAGCCAAACACGGATATTTGCAGCATATGACTGCATTCCCAAATTATCGGATGCCGGCTTTATGCGTATCCGGGGTGTGGCACCGGGTGATCGTGAAGACCTGGAACATTTTAAATTTGAAGCGGTTCCGGCTTACAATGTAAAGAAGACCAATTATCACCCAAAAAGTAACCGGTGGCTGGGATATATTTTCGAGGTGGAGGGTAAGCGCATATACCATGCGGGTGATACGGAGCGGATACCGGAAATGAAAAGCTTTCGTTGCGATATCGCCATGTTGCCCCTTGGACAAACCTATACCATGAACAGTGTGGAAGAGGCTGTGGAAGCCGCCAAAGACGTGAGGGCAAAAACGGCCATCCCCATTCATTATGGCCTTTATGAGGGGAAAAAGGAGGATGCTTTGAAGTTCAGAGAATTATTGCAAAACGAAGTGGAAGTGATCATTAAATAATGCCGAAGTGAATCCAAAGGAACAAATCGCAGAACTTTTCAGGGAACACGCCGATTACATGTTCAATTTTGCCATCACCCGGGTAAATGATGTACACCTGGCAGAAGACCTGGTTCAGGAAACATTTTTATCTGCTTTGAAGGGATTTGATAGCTTCCAGGGCATGAGCAAGGCCAGTACCTGGCTTACAGCCATCCTAAAAAACAAGATCATCGACCATTACCGGAAAAAGGTGAAGGAATACCATAAGGAGAGCATGGAACAACTGGGTGCCACCGATGAATTTTTCGATAAAAATGGCACTTGGTTCCCGGATCAGCTTCCAAAGGATTGGAAAATTGATTACGATCAGAGAATTGAACAGGATGAATTTTACCGGGTATTGCAGCATTGCCTTGGCCGCCTGAAAGAATTGCAGCGTATGGCATTTGTAATGAAGCACATGGATGATGCGGCAACGGAAACAATCTGTAAGGAACTGGAGATAACTGCGTCGAACTACTGGGTACTCATACACAGGGCAAAATTGCAATTGCGGAAATGCCTCGAAAAAAACTGGATTAAAAATTAGCTTATGAAGGGATTAATTATCCATTGCAGGGAGGCAAGCGAACTTGCAGTTAAGCAAGGCCTTGAACCATTGAAACTTTGGGATCGTATCCGGCTATTTCTTCACTTGAGTATGTGCGGGTTCTGCAGGATATTTGCAAAACAAAATAGTTTCATCGATCGGCATCTTAAAAATCTGGATGAAAATGTAATTACGAAGATGGACACTGAAAGAAAAGAAAAGTTCCTTTCTGATATCCTGGAATAACACAATTCTTCAGGAAGCTTCCGATTTTTTATAATTTTACAGCCGGTTCTCAAAACCCTATAAAAAATGAAAAGAATCTATACCCTCATTTTTGCAAGTTACCTCTTATTGAGTTATTCCTATGCACAGGAAGAGATCTGGGAACTTAAAAAAGAAGATGAGGGAATTAAAGTTTACCTGATGGATATTGAAGGTTCAAACACCAAAGCTTATAAGGCCGAAGCCCTTGTTGAATCAAAACTTTCGGCTATTGTGGCGGTGTTGAAAGATGTGCAAAATCATGACAGGTTATTTACCGACAATATTGAGAACGAACTTTTGGAAACCTCCGACACTTTCCAGGTTTATTATGCGGTTACTGATATTCCCTGGCCACTGGCCGACCGGGATGGGGTTTACTCCTACCGGTTCAGGCAGGATTATTACTCAAAAGATGTGAAAGTGATTATTCAATCTGAGCCGGGATTTGTTCCTGAAAAAAAAGGACTGGTCAGGGTTGAAAAGGCCGAAGGTTACTGGTTGCTCGAACCAGTTGATTACAATAAAGTGCTGGTTACTTTTCAGATGCATGCCGAATCGGGGGGCAACATCCCTTCCTGGCTCGTGAATATGTTCCTCGTTGATTCACCCATGAAGTACATAAAGAACCTGCGCGAAAGGGTAACGCTCGATCGGTATAAGAGCCAAAAATTCGGTTTTTTGGTGGAGTACTAAATTTTCATACCTTCAGTACAGTTGCGGCAGATGTCGATGGATTTGCGGCCAGATAAAATTTGAGACCGGAATTTTCTGTAGGGTTCGCTGGACCAGACCTTATCAAACGAATCTATTTTCAGATCGCCCATTTGATGCTCTGCATCCTTGTCGAAACAGCATGGTACAACCAGCCCATCCCAGGTGATCACGCAGGAAACCGACATCCGGTAACATTTGTTTTTAAAATCGTTTTTGATTTCCCAGGTGCCGTCCTTCAGTTGCCGGTAACGCGAGTATTTATCAATGGTGGTCATCAAACGGTTGCCTTTTTCATAATTGTAAAACTGTGCGGTTTTGAACTGCAATTCATCCACTTCCAGATCATGGGCTAATTCTCTCACCCGGTCAAGCTGGTGCTCGTTGGTTCGAAATACGATAAATTGCAGGATGATATGTGGCGTCCGGGATTTCAATTCCTTTTTCCATTTTACCATATTTTTAATACCGTCGATCACTCTTTCATAACGCCCGCCAACCCTGTAGGAGGAATATTCATCCTGCCCGATGCCGTCAAGTGATATGATCAGCCGGTTCAGGCCCGATTCAACAGTCTTCCTCGCATTTTCATCACTCAGGAAATGGGCATTTGTAGAAGTTGCCGTATAAATTTTTCGGCGTCCGGCATCTTTAACAATATCGAAAAAGGATGGATTCATATACGGTTCACCCTGGAAATAAAGAATCATATACACCAGATAGTCGCCCAATTGTCCGATAATTTTTTGATACAAATCAAAAGAAAGGGTTCCCGTATTCCTCGAAAACTTCCTGAGGCCGGAAGGACATTCGGGACAACGAAGGTTGCAGGATGTAGTAGGTTCCAATGAAATGCTGAATGGCTTACCCCAGGCAACCGGTTTTCTGAATACCTGCGAAAGGTAATAGCTGCTTTGGACAAGAATGATGTTCCATGCCCTTTTCAGATTGAGCTTTGAAATGATGCTGATATTATCGTAAATCCTTTTCAAAATAAATACCGGTTCAATGCCAATAATATTAAACCTGGAAAAATACTAAATGTTTTTGGTTAGTTGCCTGACAATTTTCACCTGGCTGAAAAACTGCTTGGCAATGATCCTCAGCACCGTATAACCGGGGATGGCCAGGATCATACCCGGAATGCCTGCCAGGCTGCCGGCCATCAGGATGACCAGGAATATTTCAATGGGGTGTGCCTTTACGCTGGTGGAATAAATTACCGGTTGAAGCACCAGATTGTCGATGAGGTTTGCCACGGCAAATGTTCCGATGATGGTGATTGAGATGGGGACAATGTCGGCATACAATCCAAGGCTCAGGTTGCTGGTTGCACCAATCACAACACCCATTGTCGCCCCTATAATCGGACCAAGATAAGGGATAATGTTGAAAAGACCTCCCAAAAATCCGATGAGCAGGGCTCCATTCACCCCGAATATGACCAGCCCTAAGCTGATCAGGGTGATCATGGTAAACACTTCCGTACTCAAGCCGACAAAATAACGGGATAACAACCGCCGGGTATCGGAAAGGATTTTAGCCCCCTCTTTTTCATATTTGGTCGGTACAAAAAGCATGATGCCGTCGAAAAACAATTCATCGTCCCTGAGAAAAAAGAAAGTGAGAAAAATTACCGCAAAAAGGCCGATAAACAGGGTGCCGGCAAACCCAAGGATATTTTTCAGAATATACTCTGCCGATGTTAAATTTACAATTGATTGCAATTCGTTGGAGATAACTATCTCGAGCGATTCATTGTTGTTTAGCAGGCCGTACTTCAGCAGAAACGATTCAATATCCTGTAAGGGCTCATCCAACTGCGATCCCAAAACCTGAAAATCGATGTTGGAAATGACATCTGCTTGTTTTGAAATGATCGGTACAAAAATTAATCCCAGAGAAAAAATAACAATCAACATTACGATCAGTGATAATACCGCACTCAGCGTATGGGGCATTTTGAATTTGCCGTAGTGGATCTTATCGAATAGCCTTACCAGTGGTTGCCCTATGAATGAAAGAACCCCGGAGATCAGGATGTAAATCAAAATATTGGAAAAATACCAGGCCAGGTAAAGGCCCAATAAAAATGCCAGGATACCGCCTAAAAGTTTGTAATTGATATTCATCAAAAGGTATTTTAAGCAAAAATAAGCAAATCTGAGAAGTTGAAAATATTAATTAATACCGGACGGATGACCGGAAGGAAACCCTAAAAGCCAAATTTCAACGTGAACTTGCCGGCTACATTGTCCCAGCCGTATTTGAAACCATAAGGCCCATACCGGTAAAAAACACCCAAACCAAGCGAATAAATTTTAAGATTCAACAGGTTGTTAACCAATATTCCCGATTCATAATAGCCTTGCTCCATGGTTTTATAATCCAGGTTGTAATGGCTGTCCTTAAAATCGAGCCAACCAAACCCGATATTGGTAGCAACAGCAAATTCAGGTTTCATCCAACCACCTTCATACAGCAATTTGCCAAAATCATGCTGAAAATAGAGGCTGACATATTTGTTTGACAAAAATTCGTTCATCCGCATGGTGGCAAAGCTATTGGGAGCATTAATGGTAAATGGCCTGTAAGCGCCATGGCCATTGTATAAATTGTTATAGGGCAAGTCGGTGTCGATATAGCCGCCTACCAGTTTTAAAGAAGTTTTACCCAGGTATTTTGTGTAAAAAGATTTCTCAATTTTGAAATCATATCGATTATAATCAAAGTCGCCTTCCAGGAATCCGCTTATGCCACGGGTATATTGGAGCCAGAAAACAGGATGATCGGTTCCCAGGGATATCCTTTTCCGCATGTTATAGATGAACCGTTCGCCATATGCATATCGCAATCCCAGCCTCAACTCAGTAAAATCAAACTGATCAAACGTAATAGCCAGGTTCTCATCCCGAACGGCGTAGCGATAATCGTCTGTTACTTCTTTGTGGATTTTTGCCAGACTTATATTTACATCCAGGTATTTCAACGTTCGAACACCAATGGCTGCCCTGTAAAGGGTTGTCCGGTCCATTTTTCTGATCAAAAACGCTCTGAAGTTTTCAGTGTTTTTCCAATCCGGCTTATCATCAAAAAACCAGATTCCACTGGTTTCCGTGACATCTTCCATCATTTCGAGGCGGATTTTCAGATCCGAACGGCGATAAAGATTCAATTCAAGATCACCGCCATATTTGAATTTTTTATCCTTGAAGCCATATCGTACATAACCACCAACCTTCCAAACTTGTGATAAACGGTCGTTTGTATGCAATCCGAGCCCCAGGCCAAATCCCTCGAAAGTGTTGTAACTCAGGAACCGATGGATATCAATATCGAAATTTCCCCATGGAATTTGGCCGGTCATCAAGCTTTCCATGGTTTTAACCATTCCATCGAAATTCTCTGCCTGCCCAATGCTGTCGACGAATTGGTAGGTATTTTTTTCCTTGATACTCAATGAATCTACACGGTAATCTTCCCAGAATTCTCCCTTTCTGTTTGCAGCATTGGGATCTACCTCCACCTCGATACTTCCAAAATCGCGCCGGCGCAAATCAGGGTCGAGGTTTATATTCCTGATATAGCTTTTCCCGATCCCGAAAGGTATTGCAATGGAAGCGGTATCCATCTGACCAGTACCCATTTCGAGGGTTGTATCGGTCACCCTGACATTGTTCAGGATGACTTCCGTGTTTAATTGCACCGGAAACCACTGCTTTTCCCGGACAAATTCATACATCTGTTCGATCCGCAAACTGAGTGCTCCTTCCCTTATGGCCGGTTCGGCTATCACATTCTGAATGGCCCAGTGATTGGAATTGATGGAGATAACCCCTTTCAGCCCGTCGAAATTGGTATTCAGGCGGGGCCTGTATGAAATCACAAAAATAGAATCGCCCGAAGATGTAAATAATGTATCCTGCAATAGGAAAAAATATTTCCGTGTGCTGCCCCTGCTAATAGGATTGATATAGTTCTTATTCAGCAGATTGAAGGTTTCCTTGTAAAATGAGGTGGATTGCCATTGGGATAGTAAAAAAACAAAAAGCGGATCTTTCAGGCCGGCTACTTTTGTGGCTATGACTTTTTCATAATTGTTGTTGGGTGCCATGAATTTCCGTTCCGAAACCGATTCCATGATAAAAATATGATGGTTTTCCAGAAAATCCCTGAAACTTTCGCTTGCGGTATCCACTTCGAGGGTATCGATCATGGGCAATGAATCGAGCTCAAAGGTGAAGATCATTTTGTCGTAGCTGGTGTAGGAAAATTCGGGCAAATTTTCAGGATCGTTGTATTCACGGTTGGCTATGGCATTTTCAATGATGCGGTGAGCCGGGTTTTCGGTTGGGAAAACGACGAACTCGGGCAATTCATATTCGGTCCTTTTCAAGTGAATGATCAAACCGCTGGTTTTATCCTGAACCTGGAAGTGCTGCGTTTCATAACCAACAAATGAAAATGTCAGGTTTTGGATTTTTTCCGAAGACCGGAATTCAAACTTACCATCTATATCCGTGGTTCCACCGTGCATTCCATCATTCATAACGATATTCACAAAAGGCAGAGCCACCCTCGAACCGGCATCAATCACGCGTCCTGAAATGCCATATTCCTGGCCGTTTGAAATAGATATACAAAACAGGAAACTTGAAAGGAAGATGAATCGCTTCATTACTACTCATTTGGTTTGGAAACAAAAGTAAAATAAATTCAAGTTGGTTTTCATTGAAACAAATAGGACGGGCAAAACCATTTTTTGCTACATTATTTTATATTTTTGACCCGAAAATTCATCAGGATGTTGCAACCGGTCAGGTCGTATTATTTGGAACATAAAACAATTTTTGAAGAAAATTTTAATATCGTTCTTCAAAGCTTTGATATGGAGGCAATCCATAAAATGCGGACGACCACCAAACGGTTGCGGGCACTGTTCCAATTAATACAATTCTTATCCCCCGAACAGTTTAAGGCAAAAAAACAACTGAAAAATGTCAGGCAGGTGTTTAAACACGCCGGGAAAATCCGTGAAGTACAGATAGAGCAGGAACTTTTAATCCTTCATAAAAACTTATCTGATGATTCGTTCGAGGCTTATATTGAATACCTGAAACAGCGCGAGCACCGGGAGATTTCGGCTTTTTTAAAAAGCATTCCAGCCGTATCCAAAAGGGGCAAAATTCTGGACGATGAAAAAATATTAAGTACCATTGATTCCATCCCTGAAAATACCAAAAATGAAGCACAACGGTTTATCGATTGGAAAGCCGGTCAGATTCACAAGTTGAACAATCTTCCGGTCAGCGACCACCGGATTCACCGCAACAGGACGTACATCAAACAACTTTATTATTTATTCGATATCCTTACCTACCTTACAGGTCAGGATAAAATTCTCAATAAAAATTCAGAACAATTGCGCGATATCGAGCAATTGATAGGCTCATGGCACGATTTGATAAATTCCACCCAATATCTGCAATCTTTTTTCAATGCTATAAAAGGAGAAAAAACAGCAGAATACCTGGCCTATAAAAAAATTATCACGGCAGAAAAAAATTCAAAACAGGATGAGATCATCAACATTCTTAAAAGCCTCTGATAACTTTCTATTTATATAATTTCATTAAAATTCAAACCAATAGTTCTATTTATCGTTATATTCCATGAAGATGTATTTCAATTACATCTCAAAATAAAAATAAATACCTCGTGGCAGAGCCACGAGGTATTTATTAGGAATGGTATATTATTTTAATCGCTGCAAGCAGCGGGGAATATGACCCTGAGATCCCGATACACT
>JAFGBL010000064.1 GCA_016933115.1 Bacteroidales bacterium
AAAAAGATATGGCACAATCCGATCCCAGAGTCAAAGGAGTCATTTACGCCTCAATAACAGCATTCTTTTGGGGATTCCTGGCCATTGCACTAAAAGTCGCCAGTGGTTTGTTGGATCCCCTCACAATTGTTTGGTTCAGGTTCCTGGTAGCATTTTCAGCACTTTTCATCTACTACTCGATTTACAAGCCTGCTTATCTCAAAATTCTCCTGAATCCTCCTTTGTATATAATTATTGCTTCACTCGGACTGGGAATCAATTATATTGGATTTCTTTACGGGCTGAAACTAACAACCCCCGGAACTGCCCAGATCATCATTCAAACCGGACCGATTTTCCTGGGAATGGTCGGACTTGTATTTTTCAAGGAAACAATCAGCCGCCGGCAGGGGATCGGGTTTCTGATCGCAGGGATTGGCCTGTATTTGTTTTACAGGCAGGGAATCTCAAGGATGGTCCAGAACGAAGATATTTTTAACATGGGCGTTTTATGGATCCTGGTTGCAGCAATGGCCTGGGTAGTTTATGCCACATTCCAGAAAATGCTGCTAAAATCATATCCTGCCATGCAACTAAACCTGTTTTTATTTGGCTTACCTGTTTTATTGTTTTTACCGTTTATAAAACCGGCAGGGTTTTTAACACTAACTCCGGTAAATTGGATGCTGATGGTCTATCTCGGACTAAATACCCTGATTGCCTATGGTTGCCTGGCCATGGCATTCAAATACCTCGAAGCTAATAAAATCAGTATTATCATCACCATGAACCCGATTTTGACCTTTGTATTCATGGGGATGCTGGCCTATTTTGAAGTATCATGGATCGAACCCGAGGTTTTATCGGTTAAAAGCCTGGTAGCTGCATTGCTTGTTCTCATTGGAGCCATTATGGCTGTTGCCTTTGCAAATCCGGCGAAAAGAAAGGAATTAAAAGATATAATTCCAAAACAAAAACATGCTGATCATTGAATTTTCATTAATTTTAGAATCCTAATTCATTAGAAAAGTGACTTCTAAAGGACAGGAAAATAAAATGAATTTTCACCCTCCGGATAACTGGTTGAAAATCAAAACCATTGATATGCATACGGGGGGTGAACCATTGAGGATAATTGTCGATGGCCTGCCGAAACTGGAAGGAAATACCCTGCTTCAAAAACGCCGTTTTTTCAAAGATCATTTTGATCACATCCGTACAGGAATTATTTTAGAACCCAGGGGGCATAACGATATGTACGGGGCAATACTGACTGAAGCTTCTTCCCTTGAAGCGGATTTTGGTGTTTTTTTTATCCACAACCAGGGATACAGCTCTATGTGCGGCCATGCTATCATTGCGCTGACCAAATTTGTAATTGAAATGGGCCTTATTCCCACACCCGGCCAAAACCCGGAATTACGGATAGAAACTCCTGCCGGTATTGTCATTGCAAAACCTCATGGGGATATAGGAAAAATTAAAAAATCATCTTTCCTGAATGTTCCCTCTTTTCTATACCTTAAAGAAAGACAAATTCATGTCGGGGGGATTGGTGACGTTAATTTTGATATAGCATTCGGCGGGGCATTTTATACTATCTGCAACGGTAATTCGATGGGCCTCAAACTTCTTCCTTCAGAGTATCACAAGCTTGTGGAATATGGCATGGCTATCAAACATGCTGTATCCGATAATTTTCAGATTGAACATCCGGTTGAAAAAGAATTGGGGTTCTTATATGGGACAATTTTTACCGGAAAGCCTGAAAACCAGGCCAATCACAGCAGAAATGTCTGCATTTTCGCAGATGGTGAAATTGACAGATCGGCAACAGGTACGGGTGTAAGCGCAAGGGCCGCCCTGCATTATGCAAAATCTGAAATGAATATAAATGAATCTTATACCATTGAAAGTATTTCAGGAACTACAATGGATGTGAAAATTATCGAAGAAACACGATTTGGAAATTATGATGCAATCATCCCGGAAGTTTCAGGTTCGGCTTTTTATACCGGTGAAAATGTTTTTTATTTCGATCCGGATGATCCATTGATTAAAGGTTTTAATCTCAGATAAATTAGAAATATGAAATCAAACCGGAAAATAATCCCTATCATTTTTCTATTCTTATTTATTATTAATAACGGTTTTTCACAGTCACTTTCGAATCGGCTGGAGGAATTAAGCACAAATTATCAATTTACTTTTGAACCGCTCCGAACCGACACTTTTTTTACTGAAAAGTACCTGATCAAGCTTGAGCAACCGATCGATCAACGCCATCCTGACGGGGAAACCTTTATCCAGCGAATCTATCTTGCTCACTACGATTTTGGCAGCCCCGTTGTTTTAATTACGGAAGGTTATACCGCAAGCTATGCAGGGCATCCGAGGTACGTCAATGAGTTGTCGGAGATTTTGAAGGCAAATCAAATTTGTGTTGAGCACAGGTATTTTGGTGAATCCGTACCCAGGCCCCTGAATTGGGAATACCTGAATATTTACAATGCGGCTGCTGACCATCATAAAGTGGTCGAAATCTTAAAAAATATTTACAGGGGCAGTTGGGTGAACACGGGTATCAGCAAAGGAGGGCAAACCATGATGTACCACCGGTTTTTTTATCCGGACGATGTGTCAGCGAGCATTGGATACGTATGCCCACTGAACTTTTCCATAGCCGACAAGCGGACAAAAATGTTTTTTAAGAGGGTCGGAGATTCAATTTGCAGAAATAAAATTCTGGACTATCAAACAGAAATGTTAAAAAACAAATCTATTTATATTCCGGAATTTATGAAACTCGCAGATGAAAAGAAACTAACTTACAAAATGGGGATATTACAGGCATATGAACTCACCGTATTTGAATACTCTTTTGCATTCTGGCAATGGGGTGTAACACCTTGCGATTCCGTTCCGGTTGATCCTTTATCTCCCAGGCAAATGGTCAGGCATTTGGATGACGTTGCAGGTATCGATTGGGTTTCGGATGCAGGGGTACGAAGGTTCGAACCCTTTTATTACCAGGCATTGACCGAAATCGGCTTTTATGGATACGATATTGGTCCTTTTGAAAACTACGTCAGTTTTTTGTCGGATCCAGATTTTTCATTTACTGCCCCCCAAGGTGTTGAAGTTAAATATGATCCTGTTCCCATGGAAAAAGTAGATGCTTTTATCCGGCATCAGGCTCAAAATATGATTTTCCTTTACGGTGAAGACGATCCGTGGTCCTCAACGGGTGTAGACCTGTCCTATCAGACCAATTCCATTAAAATTGTAAAACCGGGTGGCAGCCATCTGACACGGATAAAAAATTTGCTTCCTGATCAGCAAAAAATTGTAATTGATTCATTGAAGTCGTGGCTGAATATAAAATAAATAACCTCCTGGCAGAGAAACAAGGTATTTATTAGGAAGGTATATTTTTTTAATCGCTGCAAGCAGCGGGGAATATGACCCTGATATCCCGACACACTACGTTATCAGCATCAGTTCTACTTTGTTTTTTCAGTTCACTATCGTTTCTGAAATAACAGTCTCATTGATTAAACGCTTTGCAAGACTTCTTCCAGCCGGTCGATATCGACTGGTTTGGTGAGATAATTATCCATTCCCGCAATAAAGCTTTTTTGTTCATAGTCTTTCAGGGCATGCGCCGTAAGTGCGAAAATAGGGATTTTGGGGTTTCGAATACCATTCTTGCCTGCACGAATGGTCTCTGTAGCTTCGATACCATCCATTTCAGGCATTTCAATATCCATTAATACCACATCAAAATCTTCCTTTGAAAGCAGGTTGACTGCTTCAATGCCGTTACCTGCAACCCTGGAAGTATGGCCCAATCTCTTTAAAAATGCAACGACAACCTGTGCATTGAGTAAATTATCCTCAGCCACCAAAATATGGAGGGTTTTTATATTCGGTGGTTTTTGAACTACTGTTTTTATCGATTTCTTTTTATCAACCAGTAAATGAACTGTAAATAAAAACCTGCTGCCTTTTCCCTTGTCGCTTTCAACCCAAATATTTCCCTGCATCATTTCAATAAAATGCTTGCTGATAGTCAATCCCAGGCCGGCACCGCCATATTTTCTCCTGGAAGTATCATCCACCTGGGTAAAATCCATGAAAATGAGTTTTTGTTTGAGTTTTGAAATACCGATTCCCGTATCTTCAACCGCAAAGCAAAGTTTAATTTTATCATCCGGGCCCGCGTTCTCTTCCAACTTCACGCTGATATCAACCTCGCCTTTATCGGTAAATTTTATTGCATTACCGATCAGGTTATAAAGAATTTGCCGAAGGGCATCCGGATCACCTATCACAAACCTGGGGATATTACCGGCAATTTCGTGCGATAATTTGATCCCTTTTGATTCTGCATCAAGATAGAAGGCATTTACAACTGATTCGATGATCTTTGCAAGGTCAAAAGTCAGGTTTTTCAATTCCATTTTACCACTCTCAATTTGAGAGTAATCGAGGATATCCTTTATCAGGGCCAGCAGGTGTTCGGACGAGTCTTTCACCCGTTGCAGGTTTTTCTGGTGTTCCTGGTCGATATTGGATTTGATGGTCAAATCGCAGAATCCGATAATCGCATTGATAGGTGTCCGAACCTCATGGCTGATGGTAGCCAGGAATTTGTTTTTAGCTTCATTGGCCAGTTCGGCCTGTTCCTGTGCAATTCTTCGCTGTTCATTTTCTTCTCTCAGTCTCCGGGTTCTCTCTTCCACCCTTTTTTCCAAATCGGTATTCAGTTCGCGGAGCTCACGGTTTGATTTTAATTTCAACTTGCACCTGCCCCACAAAAACGCAGCGAGGGCCAGGGCCAGCAATCCGACAAAAATGATGGCATTCCTCACGTTTTTAGCCCTGGATACTTTAAGTTCAAGATCTATTTCACGGATCGTCCGCTGGTTTTCTTTTTCCTTTAATTCATATCCCAACTGCATCAGCGAAATTTTATCACTAGCATCCGAATCGATTATACTGTCCTTTATTCCGGTGAATTCTATATGATAGTCAAGAGCCTTTTTATAATCTCCTAATAGTGCGTATGTTTTCGAAAGCTGTTCAAGTGTTTCCCGCTCAATCCTTAAAAGTTTTATATCTGAGGCCAGATTCCTGCTTTCGTTCAGATTTTGAATGGCAAGGGTATATTGTTCGTTATCTTTATAGGCAATCCCAATATTTTTCAGGATGACGGCAATCAGGTTCTTATCTCCTATCTTCTGGCTTACATTAAGGGAAAGATGATAATATTCAATTGCTTTATTGAAGTTGCCCATATTCCGATATACATTTCCGATATTATTAAGAATACCGCCGGGGTGATCACCGTTATAATCATACTGCCGTGCGATTTTTAAAGCCTGTTCATAATAGGATAAAGCTTCCTGGTTTTTTTCTTCATACCAGTAAACATTTCCTATCGACACCAGGGCATTTACCCTGACTTCCTGGTTTTTGATTTTTTCTCCAATTTCGAGGGCTCCCTCATAATTTTTCAATGCCATATCCTTTTTTCCCAGGTTCCGATACACTACTCCGGCATTGATAAGCGATGATGCAATCCCCTGTTCGTTATTGAGTTCTTTATATATATCGTAAGCTTTCAAATGAAAATCCAGGGCCGAATTGTAATCTCCCAATAAGCGGTATATCCGGCCTGCAGCATCAGCACAGTTGGCGATCCCTTGCTTTTCTTCAATTACTTTATAAATATTTAATGCCTGAAGGTAATAATTGAGGGCTTCGTTATTTTCACCGATAACACGATAGGCTTCTGCCAGATTAAATAAAGATTGTGCTTTTTTACCTTCCTCACCCTTCTCAATTGCCAGCTCAAGTGCCTCGGTTGAGTATACGATGGATTTTTGAGGTTCTTTGTTCAGGATTATACTTGCAATTTCATTTAATGCGTCAATTCTTTTAACACCTTCAGCATGTTTAAGTTTTTCCTGAAGCGTATCCCCGATATCACCATAGGTTTGCAGATAGCATAAAACCAAGAATATAAAGGCAACGAATAAAAGTAAAAATTTCCCTGCTCTCAAAATATGGCTTGTTTTGACAATTAAAAATTATTACCGGATTAAAAAGATTCTTTAAAAATCAATGAATTATACGGTGCTAAATAGATTTGGTTCAATATAATTTAAATTAATTTTAATTAAGTAAAATGTTCCTGCTGAGGTTTGTTTTTAAAATTTGGATTATTTCGTAATTTTGCGCGCTGAATTCATGTAATTGGTCCCGTAGCTCAGTTGGATAGAGCAACAGCCTTCTAAGCTGTGGGTCGCGCGTTCGAGTCGCGCCGGGATCACTAAGCAATTCAAAAAGTGCAGGTGATTGCCTGCACTTTTTTTTGATTTGGGGGGTCGGAGTTGTAAAGTAAAGATGTTTGAATTTGTGAAGGTTTACTATGAATTCATGAATGTATTGATATTTTGATAATTCTTGGGTAAAAGTGACGCTTGCACACTGGCCTGTCCGGAACCCGCATGCCAATCGGCGGCCGGATTGAAACTGAACTCCACGTTGGGCTAAAAACCGAATAAGTTTAGTTTTTTTCAATCAATCATTATTGTTGGGATTTTTATTAATCCATTATCATGAATAACGGTAATGGAACAAACGAAACTGGGTTTTAAGGCTTACCTGAAAGGGTACTGGTACAATAACCACTGGTTCCACCTAGGACAAGCAGGTTTATTCTGGTCATCCACAAGTGACGGGTCTTCCAAGGCATTGAGAAGATATATTTCGTATTTTGGAGATGTCCTTGGCTGGTATTCTGATCCAAGGAGTGGTGGTTCAAGTGTAAGATGTTTAAAAGATTGAAACAATCCTAGCGAACTTTGAATGAAATGATTGATTTCATCTACCTTGCTGCCTAACCATTCCTGCCTAAAGGAGCATAAAAATGAGAAGATTACGAATTATTGGGGCGTATTTCTTTGACTACGCCTAAGGTTCTACCAGGCAGATTTTGTTTCCAGGTTAATGGGATCAATCAACTATCAAACCCGATCACTCCTGAAGTTTGTCTCCATCTATAAAGTCCCATGTGGCTGTGCTTCCGTTATGGATGACATCAATGGATGTGATATTGCTCCCGTCTTTGGGCGGGCCAATATACCAGACGGCAAAGGGAACTTCGAGGATGGTCATCAGGTCTCCGCTGCCGGGTTTATCGAGTTGCGAAAGTTCACCCCTGTCGCTGTTGATTTTGGCTTCGAGGTTATTGCCGTTGATATTTCCAGCTGTTGGGTCATTGGATTCCACCTGGACGGAAAGCATCACCCCATTGCTTCCCACGGTAAGTGTTGGCCCAAAATCGTATGATCCAATAGTTTTATAGACGAACTTGTATCGTTCGGGGTTTTCGATGGTCCAGTTTCCTTGTTTGATGATGTTCTTTTTTTCGGTTTTACAATGTGTTGCCACCAGTAAGGTTAAAAGGCAATATATGATGATCCTGCTTTTCATGGTTCCCTCCTAGAAAGTTTTTTCAAGTTTGACGGCCCATTCTTTCTGCCCGCAATTGTCACATCCGCCTTCACATGTGCTTACGATCGATCCCCTAAATTTGAGGTCGATCTTATAGGAATGTCCGCGACGGGTACTTTTCCAGCCGGGTTCGTCGTTCATCCAGTACCTGCAACCGTTTTGCCGGTCGACCGTAGTGCCGTCCGTGGTATATTTTTCATCTGCCGACCTGCTTTCGCCGCGGTGTCCATACCTCACCTTGTTGCCTTTGTAATCGCGGTAATCCTCTCCATAGCTGTCCTTGCTCATCCTTTTGCGTTTGGTGGTATCGGACGGATCTACCAGGTCGATATCGATCTTATTTCCGTCGTACCAGAATTCGCCTTTCACTTCCTGCCTGTATTCGCAGCAACGACACAGGCAGGGTTCGGTATTGCTGAATTCAGCGGTAACATTGAACTGTCCGTACAATGAACCGTTGCCGGAAGGGAACACAGTATCGATCAGTTGAGCCGGATTGGTTGAATCGTCGGGAGTTACAAACGAGGTTACACAGCACCTGGGACCGGTTTGCGCCTGCAAACCAATGACAGCGGCCATCAATACCGCCAGCCAGAGCATTCCGACCAATTTCATTCGTTTTAAAGTTGTTTGGCTTTTTTCAGTTCTCATAGTTGTTTTCAATTATGCAGGACCGGTACCGGGTTAATTGGGCAAATTTAATTATTACTATGTTAAAAGTTTGTTAATCAAGAATTAGAGATGTTATTGTTTTGTTAAATAACCTTGAAGGGAACGGGTGGATTTTTGGACGCAATGGTGTTTGGGTTATTCCGGCGGGAGGGGAATTTACATTGCATTCCTAATAAATACCTTGTGTCAGAGCCACGAGGTATTTATTAGGAATGGTATATTATTTTAATCGCTGCAAGCAGCGGGGAATATGACCCTGAGATCCCGATACACT
>JAFGBL010000065.1 GCA_016933115.1 Bacteroidales bacterium
AGTATTTATCTGAAAATGATTTCTATTTATTCTTCATTTTCAGTCGATTAACAGTTTCCCCAAAATAATTTTAAATTTTTCTGTCACAAAACGCTTTTTACAGTCTTATAGAAATGTATTGTAAGAGATAATAATGGCAGATAAAAAATATAATGGCCTCTCAGTCGAACAACTCATCGAGGACAACGAGTTTGTTGCCCTTGTGAAGTCATCTCAGTCGGCAAAACAGTGGGACCGGTTCATGGAAGATCATGCGGACTCCCAAAAAGAGATTCTCAAAGCCAGAGAATTGATTCGCGCATTCAGCGATATCAACCATCCGCTTGATAAAGAAAAAAAGTACGCCTTGTGGCGTAATATCAGCAGTTTTGAGAAAGATGCAAAAAGGCAAAACAAATTCAGAACTAAAAACCGATTCTATAAAGTGGCAGCTTCAATACTTTTGGTCGCAGCCATTGGAACGCTGGTTTATATTGAAATCAAATCAAATTATTCATATTACCAATTCACGGACTCTCAGGTTCGGGAAGAGATCAATCCTTTGTTGATTTTGTCGAGTGGGGAAGAAGTTGAAATTCAGAAGAATGATCCCAATATAACAGTGTTAAATGACAAAGATGCCATTTTGGTGGATAGCGACAGTATCATGACCACGCAGCCTGTTCTTAATAAGAAAGCAAATGAAATGAGGTTCACTGAAGTGATCGTTCCGTTCGGAAAAAAATCGAGGCTTTTGCTGAGCGATGGAACCAAAGTCTGGCTAAATGCAGGCAGCAGACTGGCTTTTCCGCAACACTTCGATGGAAAAATCAGAGAGGTGTTTCTTGAGGGTGAAGGATATTTTGAAGTCAGCAAAAATGCCAATCAACCTTTTCTTGTTTCAGTTAATAATATCAAGGTTGAAGTGCTTGGTACCAAGTTCGACATCTGTGCTTATAAATCCGACAAATCAATTGAAACTGTCCTGCTTGAAGGTAGCGTAAATGTCTGGGATGCGGGAAAAGTATTCAAAAATAAGTATGAGATGGTTCCGGGGCAAAAGGCAACATACGACAAATCTAAAAGAGAAATTGGCTTGGACAATGCAGAAAAGCCGGAAAGGTATATTGCCTGGATTGAAGGATGGTATTCGTTTGCAAATGAAGATCTGGTAGAAGTATTCAGAAAATTGGAACGGTATTATAACATTACTTTTGAATATGACGAAACCGTAAAAGGCCAAACACTACCAATTTCCGGTAAACTTGATTTAAAAGACTCGTTGAATGATGTTATGGATGTGTTGTCAGGTGTCGCAAAATTTGATTATGAAATAAATGGAGACTTTGTAAAAGTCATTAAATAAACCAACTGCCTATGATTGAATGAAAAAGTGGATCTGATTTGAAGAGAAAACCGGGGAGTTGCCGCCTCCGCCGATTTTCGAAGTTTATTTAATAGTTGAACTAATAACAAACCAAGTAAAAGTATGAAAAAAAAACGAAACGAGCTATGTGGCTTGCATAGCTGCGTGCCAAATTTTTTGTTAAAAATGAAACTGCTAACTTTTCTATTATTCGTTTCAATAGCCTCGGTAACAGCCAATGGTTATTCTCAGCAGACCAAATTCAATATGGATTTTGAGAATGTAACGGTTCGGCAGGTATTGGAGAATATTGAAGAGAACAGCGAATTTATATTTCTTTATAGCGAAAAGTCTGTTGATGTAAACCGAACGGTTAGTATTAAAGTACGGAATGAAACAATAAGTTCAGTACTTAATCAGGTTTTTAATGGGACGGATAATTACTACGAAATCCATGACCGTCAAATCGCTTTAATGACGAGAGAAAAGGATGATTCTCCATCAATATTCAGTAATTCTTTGCAGGCAAATCAAAAAGATAAAATAAGCGGAGTTGTTCAAGATGTAAATGGAAATCCACTTCCTGGTGTAACCGTATTAGTGAAGGGAAGTACGAATGGAACGATCACCGATATTGATGGTAATTTTTTAGTGACAGGTGTTGAACCGAATGTGATCATTGTATTCACTTTTATCGGGATGAAACCTCAGGAAATTAAAGCCACCGATATACCTTCGATTGTTGTAATGGTTGAAGAATCGACTGACCTGGACGAGGTCATGGTTGTTGGTTTCGGAACGCAAAAGAAGGCTTCAGTTGTAGGTGCTATCCAAAATATAAATCCCGGTGAATTGCAGGTCAGTTCGAGTAAAAATATTTCAAATACACTTGCAGGTAAACTGGCGGGTGTAATCGCAGTTACCCGTTCGGGTGAGCCTGGTTACGATCAATCGGATTTTTGGATTCGAGGCATTTCTTCATTTTCAGGGAATACCAAACCATTGGTTTTGGTGGATGGTGTTCAGCGAACGCTGGATGATTTGGATATTGCAGAAATTGAGTCTTTTTCTATTCTTAAAGATGCTGCAGCCAGTGCCATGTATGGTGTTCGAGGAGCAAACGGCGTTATTTTGGTAAATACCAAACGAGGAAAAGTACAAAAGCCGGAAGTTAGTTTCAGGGTTGAACATTCATTTACATCTCCGACACAGTTGCCTGATTTTATCAACGCTGCAGATCATATGCAACTGCTTAATGATTTGGCTGCTGAGGAGGGGAAAGTTCCTTATTACGAACAACAGTCAATCGATAAAACCAGAATTGGTTTTGATCCGGAATTATATGCCGATGTAGACTGGATCAAATCTATCTCTAAAGAAATGGCCTATAATACCAGGGCCAATATGAATGTGAATGGAGGTACTGATTTGTTGAGATACAACCTTACCGGTGCAGTCTATTCTGAAGATGGCATCATGAAGAAAGATGAATCTTTGCCTTATGACACAAGTACTGGCTTGACCAGGTACAATTTACGTTCGAATGTTGACTTAAATGTGACTAAAACCACATCCATGCGATTCAGCGTAGGGGGTTATCTACAGAAGCTTCATAAACACGACAACCCAACCAACGTAACCTGGGATAACGCTTTTCAAACGCCTCCAATGGTTCACCCGGCAATTTATGCAGACGGTAAAATACCGGTACGGGCTTCTCGTGTTAATCCATGGGCATATCTGACTCAATATGGTTATGAAATTAATACGAGCAGTAAGATCGAATCACTGTTTTCGGTGGAGCAAAAGCTTGATTTTATGACAAAGGGTTTAAGTACCAAAATGACTTTTTCTTTTGATAACTATTCATTCAGTACGTTGTCACGCTCAAAATCCCCTTCTTATTACCTTCCTGCTACTACGCGAAATGATGAAGGCGAACTTAACCTGACACTTCAGAGTTCAGGCTCAGAATTTTTGAATTATTCAGAAGGAAGTGATTATGGGAATAATCAAACTTATTTTGAATGGGTTGTTAGTTACGATCGAACCTTCAATAAAAATCATAATATCAATGGACTGTTGCTTTACAATCAGCGCAGTTATGACGACGGAGGCATTCAACCTTACCGAAACCAAGGTATTGCAGGTCGTTCAGCCTATTCGTATAAAAACAAATATGTTGGAGAATTTAACTTTGGTTATAATGGGTCTGAAAACTTTGCCAAAGGCAAGCGTTTTGGTTTTTTCCCCTCCGTTGCCCTTGGGTGGTTGGTGTCCGAAGAAAATTTCTGGGCAGGAATGAAAGAAAGTGTTGACTTCCTAAAGCTGCGGGTTTCATGGGGACAAGCCGGTAACGACCAGATTGGTTCGAACAGACGTTTCGCTTATTTGACAACAATGAATTCAGATAATACCCATTATTACTGGGGAAATACAGCAAATTACGATATTACCGGAGTTTCAGAAGGCGAAGTCGGCGTAAGCAATCTGACTTGGGAAACAGTTACCAAAAAGAACTTGGGAATGGAAATTGGATTGTGGGAGAGCGTAAAAATCCAGGCTGATCTTTTTAGTGAATTCAGAAAAAATATTTTTATGCAGCGCCAGACAATACCTACTCAGGCTGGTCTTTTATCAACTCCATATGCGAATTTTGGAAAGGTTAAAAACCAGGGGGGTGAGTTGTCAATCTCGTATAACAAAAAGATAAATGAGGTTAATCTTTCATTTTTCGCCAATGTTACTTATGCCAAGAACGAAATCGTTGAATTTGATGTTCCTCTGGGTAAAAAAGGAACTCATCAGGATATTACAAGGCATTCAATAAATGAACTATACGGGTATCGATCCTTGGGACTTTACAGTGCTGAAGATTTTGACACTGAGGGGAACTTATTGCCTGAATTACCACAAAATGAATTGGCAACTGTTCGGCCGGGAGACATCAAATTGCTTGACTGGAACGAGGATGGAGTAATAAACTCCAAGGATAAGGGCTATGTCGGTGGAACAAATGATCCCCGCTGGGTATATGGTTTTGGCGGTAATATTGCCGTACATGGCGTTGATTTTAGCTTTTTCTTTCAGGGACTGGGTGATACCTACCGTTTCATAGGCGGTGAAAGCGCCTATTTTATTCCGGGTTCTGGTCAGGGAATACAGGGTAACATTTATAGTAACTATACCGATCGATGGACAGAAGAAAATCCTTCGCAGGATGTATTCTGGCCCAGACTTTCATATGCCACACATTATAACAATAATGCAAATTCAACATGGTGGAAAAAGGATATGAGCTTTATGCGACTGAAGCAAGTTGAGATTGGCTACAGTCTTCCAAAGTCGGTTTGCAAAAATCTAATTAAAGCAGGGCGTATATATCTGAACGGTAATAACCTGTTGACCCTCTCAAAATTCAAATTGTGGGATCCTGAACTATCTACATCCAATGGGTGTGTATATCCTCCAATCAAATCGGTTATGCTAGGTATAGATATCACTTTTTAAAGATGAATTAAAAAACGAATGACAATGAAACTAAAATATATAGTTCCGGTATTATTATTCTTCTTGTTTTCATGTACCGATTACCTGGACAAGGAAGCTGATACTGAGTTGACAATGGATATGGTTTTTAATGATAAAACCAGGTTGGAAGGAATGTTGGCCTACGTTTATTCCGGTATTCCTGATCCAAGTTGGGGATATCTGAATGCCACAGGATGGTCTGTTTTCGGAGACGATTGGAGTCCTTCGGAACGCTGGCAACAATGGGGATGGGATGCTATTCCTAAGATTACCGGTAACTGGAATACCGGTTCTTCCTGGTCAGGTGACTACTGGGGCGGATTACCAAAAAGAATCAGAACAGCGAACATTTTGAGAGAAAATGTTGTGCCAATTGAAAACACAACATTGGACGAGCAGGAAGTAAAATATATCAAAGCTGAATGCCGTTTCCTGCAGGCATATTTCTATAACCTTTTAATCAATTGTTACGGTGTTGCTCCATTTCAACCCGACTTTATTGCTCCAACAAACGGATCGACGGAAGAGTTATTAACAGGTCCGGTCCCTTACGATGAAGTAATCGATTGGTGTGATAAGGAGATGTTGGCAGCTTCACAGGAATTGCCCGCCGTTTATTCACAAGCCATTAAATATGGGAGAATCACTTCAATTATGTCTCTGGCTGCTCGTGCCCGCATGTTGCTCTTTGCTGCATCTCCGCTAGTAAATGGTAATCCTGATTATGCCGGTTTTACAAATAAAGAAGGAGAATTAATATTTAATACTTCCTATGATGCGACGAAATGGACTCGCGCGCTGGAAGCACACAAATTATTAGTCGATAAGGCACATGAAGCTGGTCATGAATTGTACAAGATGTATAATGACGACGGATCCATTGATGCATTCGCTTCAACACAATGGGTACATGCCCGGACCTATGCCGACGGAAATAAGGAGATACTATTTGCCCGTCCGCAAAACCAAACAGAACAAGACAGGCATATGTCACCTTATGGTGCAGGTGGAAATGGCGGATTGAGTATGACTCAGTCATTAGTAGATGCTTTTTTTATGGAAAATGGCCTGCCAGCTATTCTTGGCTATCAGGATGGAGACAAAACGCAGCCAATTATCAACCAGGAATCTGGCTATTCGGAAACCGGTTTTTCTACTTCCAATGATGTCAGAAATACTGATAGCTGGAATTGGTACGACGGCAGCGAAAAAGTGGCTGCAAAGGCCGGAACATATAATATGTACGTTAACCGGGAGCCACGCTTCTATAACGCCATTTTATGGAACGAACGATACTACATTTGGGATAAGCGCAATGTCGATTTTTATAAATATGGAAGAGACAACAACTACACCCATGATGCTCCGCAAAACGGCTATATGGGTCTAAAACGAAAACATCCGAACTCCGACTCGAAAAATGGTTCTTATCAATACCGGCCCGGTATCGTTTACCGATTGGCCGAAGCCTATTTAAGTTATTGTGAGATTTTAAATGAAGTTCGACCCGGGGATCCGGAGATCCTGACCTACTTGAACCTAATTCGGGAACGTGCCGGTATTCCGGGCTATTCTACAAGCCAACAAGATGGATATATAAAGGTCAACCTGGCAGATCAGGCTGAAATGCGAAAATTAATTCGTATGGAACGTCGGGTTGAACTGTGTGGTGAAGGGGTTCGTTACGATGATCTGCGTCGTTGGAAAGAAGCTGAAACCACCTTGAATCGCGATTTTTACGGAATGAATTTTTCAGGCACACAAAAATCGGATGATAAATCAAATCCTGAATCGTTCTTTGTGAGGTCAAAATATCAGAAAAGAGTGTACCAAAAGAAATATTATTGGTTCCCGATCTATCAGACCGAAATCGATAAAAATCCAAATTTGGTACAGGCTCCGTTTTGGACTGATGAGGATTAATCTACTTTTCACAACCATTAAAATCACTTAAAACGATGAGAAAAATAAAAGATATATTTATGATTCTTTTCTGCAGTTCTATGCTGCTGTTTAATGCATGCGACGAAGGAGAAGATATAAAAATTGTTCTTGACACAGTAGCGGATGGAATGCAGTTAACTCCTAGCAGTGAGGAAATTGTACTGTTGCAAGAGAGAATGGATGAACCAGCAATCACGTTTCAATGGAGCCCCGCGCAGGAACGAAGCAACAATGGAACAATAACCTACTATTTTAAACTGGGCTTACCAGGTTTTTCAAAATCAATTGATAAAATACAAATAGAACCGGGCACATTTGAATACAGTCTATCTCATTATGATTTGAATATTTTGGCATACGGTAAATTAGGCGTAAGCTACGGAAGTACTGCTCAGTTAGAAGCTGAAATAATTGCCTCGTCCGATGGTGATTTCTTTGTAAAACCAGAAATCTCATCGGTAAAGTTTACGGTAACGACTTTTGAAATTGCACCTGTAAATCTGTATCTGGTTGGAACAGCTAATCCAAAAGGGTCTGAACTTGACAAAGGAATCAAATTGACAGAAATCGTTGAGGGGCGCGATATCGGTAATAGTTACCAGTGGGAAGGCAACTTGCAGGCTGGAACTTTCAAGTTTGTCAATTCTTTGGCCGAAGATAAAGGGTCCTGGAGCATGGGGGCCAACTCAACTGAGTTGGTTCAAAATGTCTCATCCGGAAGTTCGGATGTAGAATTTACTGTCACAAAACCCGGTTTGTATTCCATCATCCTGAATAAAACTGATCGTGAAATCATATATGGTTACAAAGGATTCAGCCATATTTGGGGTGTCGGGTCAGGAATCGGAGTGCCCTGGTCAATGCCGTCATCAGCGGAATTTAGTTGGGATGCCCGAAATCCTGGCATATTCACCCTGGAATGTAATACCCAGGCTAATCAGGACTTCAAATTACCTTACGACAGCCAAAGTAATGGATGGGGAAGTCCGTTCCTTCGCCCATATGAAGCAAATGCAAATATTTGGTTGGACAGTCGTATGCAGGCTACGCCTTCGGGATATAATCCGGATCTTAAATGGCTTATTACAGAAGAACAAGCCGGACATTGTTTATTGACAATTGACGCTTTGAATGAAACTATAACGCTCGTAAAAATTGACTAAAGGCACATTGAATTTAAAATGTGATAATTGAATCAATCGATATTCCGGGGTTTCAGAAGCATAGCCTTTTTCTGTTTAGATGGGGCGATATGTATGCGTAAAAATTATTCCTACCCCCGACAGAAATTCAATTGATCAGAAAAATCCCCGGCAAAGCTGACATTTCAGGTTGCTTTGCCGGGGAATATTTTTGGTGTGTTTAGCGCTTATTTCTTCTCCTTCTTGTTGAGGATGTGCTCAATTTCGTCCATCACCTTGTTCATAGCGGCAATGGTTTTTTCAAAAGGCTCGGACGAAGTCATGTCCACACCGGCGTTTTTTAACAGCTCTATCGGGTAATCCGAACCCCCGGCAGACAGGAAATCCATGTAGTTTTCAAGGGCCTGTTTGTCACCGCTCATCACTTTTTCGGCCAGCGAGATGGAGGCCGTGAATGAAGTGCTGTACTGGTAAACGTAAAAGTTGTAGTAAAAGTGGGGAATGAAGGCCCATTCCATATCGATGTAATCGTCGATGTGGCAAATGCCCTGTTCGTG
>JAFGBL010000066.1 GCA_016933115.1 Bacteroidales bacterium
CTACAAAATGTCAGAAGACACAGGAAATAGAGATATTGATCGTCAGTGAGTTGAAATGTTGGACTAAAGCCCTCGCTTATAGATGCAGCAACTAACCCCGGCATGAATGCCGGGGTTATGAAGGCCTGATAAGACGGGGCTTTAGCCCAACATCTGAATTTTTTACCGGAAACTAATGTTTATATATCTTAAATTTGACCGGAATAAATGATTATCAAAATGAAATTCTTCCAGTCATTTGAAAAATTCATGCGAAAGCTGTTTCCATCCACTTTTACCATTGCTATTTTCCTTACCATAATTACATTTATCCTGGCACTCATCTTAACTGAACCAGTCAATCTTGAAACTTCCTCAAAACCTGTTCACCGGGAGATTTCGTTTGATCCGCTGTCAAATTCGGATATACATATATTTCAGATCACCGCCTTTTGGTATAATGGATTATGGAATACGGCTTTGCTGGCATTTGCGGTTCAAATGATGCTGATCCTGGTGCTGGGATATGTATTGGCTTCAACCAAACCCTTCCAGTTGTTGATCGAAAAAGTGCTCGTTTTCTGCAATTCAACTCCGAAATCGGTATTTCTTGTGACCCTGCTAACCTTGCTTGTCAGTTTTTTTAACTGGGGCCTGGGATTGATATTCGGAGCAATTTTTGCCAAAAAGGTCGGAGAATACGCCTGCAAACAGAAAACCCCCTTAAATTATCCCTTGATCGTTGCAGCAGGATATTCCGGTCTGAT
This sequence comes from Bacteroidales bacterium, assembly GCA_016933115.1. Taxonomy (GTDB): domain Bacteria; phylum Bacteroidota; class Bacteroidia; order Bacteroidales; family JAADJA01; genus JAADJA01. Next base: position 747 of record JAFGBL010000066.1, read on the forward strand.
GGTGTGGCATGGTGGCATCTCCGGATCAGCACCACTAAAAGCAGCTGAATCTGGCCATTTTATGGCATTGGTTGGGCAGAATCTGCCACCTGTTGATTTCAGCCAAACCATCTTTTCACTCATGAATATTGTCATTGCTGCTGTTTTATTGGTTGTGCTTCCTTTGGCTTTATATTTATTGGGTAAAAAAAATCCGGGAATTTCTATCCCAATATTCAGTAGTTCCTCTGAAATCGGATCGAACGGGAAAAGTGAAGAAATTTCAGGTGCTGAGAGAATAGATCATTTTAAATGGTCAGGAATCGTTTTAGGCTCCGTATTTATTTTAATTGCTACTCTAAAAGGTGCGGAAACCGGCAATCTTTCAGTGATCGACCCCAATTATCTCAATTTTTTACTGCTTGGGCTGGGATTGATTTTGAGCGGCAGTATTGCCCGGTTCCTGAAACTGGTAAAAAATGCCATGGGTGCTGCAGCCGGCATTCTGATCCAGTTTCCGCTTTATTTTGGCATCATGGGGATTATGAAATACAGCGGGCTGGTGGAGATTTTTTCGGATTTCCTGATGAATATTTCCAACGAAACCACATTTCCTCTGTACACTTTCCTGAGCGCGGGATTGATAAATATTTTCGTCCCCAGCGGTGGCGGTCAGTGGGCAGTGCAGGGCCCCATTATCGTGGAAGCGGCACAAAACCTGAATATTCCATTGGGTAAAGCCATCATGGCACTGGCATACGGCGATCAGATCACCAACATGCTGCAACCCTTCTGGGCGTTGCCATTGTTAGGGATTACAGGATTGAAAGCAAAGGATATTATTCCTTATACCCTTTTTTTGATGACGATTGGCACTATAATTTTTGTTACTGGATTATTGCTTTTCTGAATAATTTTAACAACAAATTACTCTTCAAACATATCAAATTTTATCCCCTGAGCAAGGGGCAAATCCGTGCCAAAATTAATCGTATTTGTTTGCCTGCGCATATAAGCCTTCCAGGCATCCGAACCCGATTCACGTCCGCCGCCGGTATCCTTCTCCCCGCCAAAGGCGCCACCGATTTCAGCGCCATTTGTTGCAATATTCACATTGGCGATACCACAATCCGAACCTTCATGCGATAGAAATCGCTCGGTTTCATGGATATTCCTTGAGAAAATGGATGATGACAAACCCTGGGGAACGCCATTGTGCATTTCAATGGCTTCTTCAATGGTTTTGTATTTCATCAAATAAAGGATGGGCGCAAAAGTTTCTTCCTGAACAATGTGAAAATGGTTTTCTGCCTCGGCTATACAGGGAACTACGTAAGTTCCTCCTTCGTATCCATCGCCTTCCAGCACATGCCCTCCGTAAATGATTTTTCCGCCCTCTTTCACCACCTGTTCCTGTGCGTATTTGAAAGCCTCCACTGCCGATTTATCAACCAGGGGGCCCACCACATTCTTCTCATCCAGCGGATGGCCGATTTTCACCTGCTTATAGGCTGCCACCAGTTTGTCCCTGAAAATATCGTACATACACTCATGGATTAAAATCCTGCGGGTGGTGGTACATCTCTGCCCGGCAGTGGCAATGGCGCCAAACAGGCTGGCCCGCAAAGCCATATTTTTGTTTCCGTATTGTGAAACGATGATGGCATTATTTCCGCCCAATTCGAGAATTGTTTTTCCGAGCCTCTCTCCTACCAGTTTAGCCACCCTCCTGCCAACAGCCACAGAACCGGTAACTGAAATAAGCGGAACCCGTTTGTCCTTCAGAAAATCATCTCCCACATATTTTGAACTGGCCACTACCAGATTGATCACTCCTTCAGGAATATTATTTCTTTTGAGAACATCAGCCATAATATTATGAACTGCAACTGCACAAAGCGGGGTTTTGGACGAAGGTTTCCAGATGACCACGTCGCCGGCTATCAAGGCGATCATAGCATTCCAGGCCCATACAGCTACCGGGAAATTAAAAGAGGTGATCACACCAACCACACCCAGGGGATGATACTGTTCGTACATGCGATGCTTTTCCCGTTCCGAATGCATGGTAAAGCCATACAACTGTCGCGACTGTCCTACCGCAAAATCAGCAATATCGATCATCTCCTGCACCTCGCCAAGCCCTTCCTGGTAAACTTTTCCCATTTCATAACTCACCAATTTACCCAACGACTCTTTATATTTTCTTAGCTCCTCTCCCATTTGCCTGACAATTTCCCCTCTTTTAGGAGCCGGCACCATCCGCCAGTATTTGAAAGTTTCCTGCGCTTTTGCCATGATCTTTTCATAATCATCCCAATTTGCCTGCTTCACTTTTCCGATCAATTTACCATCGGCAGGAGAATAGGACTCCAGGATTTCACCACTGGTTTCAAACCATTCGGCACCCGTAGATGCACCATTATTGACTTCCTTTAATCCCAAATCTGACAGCATTTTGCTGATTCCAAAATTTTCCATTACTTGAATTTAATTTTATATAGTTGATTAATAATGTTATCAAAACAACAACTTTTAATAAGGTTTGTTTGATACGAATTTTTTAATTTTCGAGAAAAAATAAGGTTATCCAATTAGCTAAATAGGAAAGGAATTCATTAAAAGTAGTCAGGTAATCATTGCGGTTCCAAATATTAACTTTTGTTTGTATGGAAGAATCAGCAAAGTAAACAACTCCCACATCCATATTGTCTCCTAAAACTTTTCGGTAAGTCACCCATGTCCGTCGGCTATGGATTCCGGAGGTCACAACATTGATGTTATCCACATTTTTTAATGAACTGGAATTTTTAAACGCCAAGGCAGCTTCCCTCGTTTTATTTCGAATTTCATGATTAAATCTGATTATACAAATTCTAGCGCGATCAATGCCCAATTTAACAAGATAATCAGCTACCTCATCAGCCAGCGAAATATATCCGGTTGTTTTGCAGTTTTGTTCCCTCGTAATTTCAACACTGGCAGTTCTGGGAAAAATCACAAAATCATCAACTCTTACCGCACCGATATTCAGGTTGCGGTCAGCCTCTTCTGTCCCGAGGTCATTGTTAAAGCGGATTGCGATTGAATTAAATTTTTCAATTGGAAGAATGTACTGAAAGATGTATTCCTGTTCATTTTCCGTCGTAAAGTTCCCGCCAATAATATGGCCTTCAACTACAACATTAAAGTGGGCAAATTCACCCCCAGCCTGCTGACCTTTGGCTTCAATAGATACATGAAGGGTATCGCCTTTCCGATAAGATGGCTTATCAGGCAATTGAATAATCAGGGAAGAGTTGGTATATAACCAGATCCCATTCTCATCGACAAGATTGTAATCTTTTAATGCAAAAGGAAATTCAAAATCATCCGGATATTCCATTCCAACCAGAAAAAAACGGTTTTCCGGATCTGATCCGAATTCCTGAACTGCCTGTTCGATCTCAAAAGCAGAGATCCAGGATTCTAACAAAATATTATGGGTAGAGACCGGCTTTTTAAATTTCAGGAATCGCGGCAACGCCCATCCTGATAACAACAACAATAGGATGAGCGACAAAATAACCAAAACAATAATTCGAACCGGTCTTTTCATCAGATCAGCGTGTTAATTGAGATCTAAACTCATCGAAGGCTTTTTCTATAACATCGTCCACTTTTTCATGGAATGCATCAAAAGCCTGAATAAGTTTCCTGCCTTCGGGTGTCAGGCTCATTTTGCCTCCTTCTTTCCCTCCCCTCTCCTTATCCAAAATGGTAAATCCCAGCATTTCTTCGATCTTTTTCAAATCGCCCCAGGTCCTTCGGTATGTTATACCCAAAGCAACAGTTGCACCTTTCAGTGAACCGTGTTCTTCAATAGCCTTTAAGATTTGCCTTTTCCCATCGCCCAAAATTCCTTCATCTTTATCGTTAGAAAGCCATATTTTGTAGTTGAACCTGATATGCTCGGGTAATAAATTCTTTGCCATGATTAAGGTTTTTTAGCAAATTTAGTCAAACTAAGACTTACCGGAAAGAGAAAATTTATGAATTGAATCCGCTTGTCCGCATTTAAGCATTTGCATTAGGGCAAATTAATCCGGTCAGAAAGAAAAATGGATTTGAGATCCACTTTCTATAAACCCTGGCAACAATATTTCCTGTCCAAATTGCAAAAATCATTAATATTGCAGCCGATTGGTAAATTTGTGCAACTCGCTTAACAGATGAATATCATAACAAATATTTTAAAATACTTACTTATCCTGTCCATTATTTTTTTATTTTCGGATTGCATCCATACGAAAAGCAATAATACCCTCACCATTTTTCATGCCGGAAGCCTCAGCAAACCGTTTAATGAAATGAAGGATGCTTTCGAAAAAAAGCATCCGGATGCACAAATATTACTGGAAGCTGCCGGCAGCCGCGAATGCGCCCGTAAAATTACGGAACTGGGCAAAAAATGTGATATCATGGCGTCATCAGATTATACGGTGATCGAAGATTTGCTTATGCCCGAATTCGCAGACTGGTACATCAATTTCTCCGGAAACGAAATGTGCATCGCCTTCACCGAAAAGTCAAGGCTGAAAAATCAAATCCAGGCAAATAACTGGCCCGATATCCTGCTTAACGATTCAGTTAGTTACGGCCGTTCCAATCCCGACCTCGACCCGTGCGGATACCGCACCATCATGATTTTTGACCTGGCCGAACAATTTTATCACAAACCCGGTTTGCAGGAACAACTATTAAAAAAAAATCAGAAATATATCCGCCCGAAAGAGGTTGACCTTCTGTCGCTGCTTGAGAGCCATGCCATCGATTATATCTTCATATACCGGTCGGTGGCGGTCCAGCACGAATTGAATTTCCTGGTGCTTCCCGATTCCCTTAACCTTGGAAATCCATCCCTCGAAGATTTTTATCAAACCTCGCGGGTAAAAATTTCGGGTAAAAATCCGGATGATAAAATTGAAAAAAAAGGTGAAGCCATGGTATATGCCTTTACTATCCCTAAAAATGCGCCAAATAAAGATATGGCAGCAGAATTTGCCCGTTTTATTCTTCAACCAAACGAAGGGCAAAAAATCATGAAGGACAACGGACAAGCCGTTTTTATTGACATCAAGGAAAATTTTAACGATAAAATACCGGAAAATTTAAAATCTGATCAATGAATTGACAAATATGAAGAGAACAAGAATTTTCACTTACCTTTTGGCCTTCATCATAATGCTTGCAGGCTGCACCCAACCGGTGAAAAATATAAAGTCCGAAGAAAAAATGATGCAGGACCAGCCGATTACAGAAGCCGATACCGAAGACACCACCAATTATTTTTACGATAATGCCGAATCTTACTCCCTATCCTTGAACCCCATAACCGTGGAGGGAGAAATCGAGGAATCGGGCGAAGTGGATTTCTCCAAATTCCCCCTTCATACCGTAATTGTTAAAGAAGCCCTGTTATCGGACAACGGAAACAAATTTATCGGCGCTTACCGGTACGACGGATACTCACTCATGGATATTTTGAATCACAAAACCATTGATAAAGCCAATGCCAAAGAATTTGAGCCCATTATCGACCTGTTTGTTGAAATTGCAAACGAACAGGGCGAAAAAGTGATCGTGAGTTGGGGGGAGATTTATTATCCCATTCACCTCCATGAAATTTTGATCGCAACCCGGGTGATGCGGATCATACCTTCCAAAACCAACGATCTCTGGCCTTTGCCAACAGAAAGCAAACTGGTGGTCGCCTCCGACCTTCTTACGGAAAGAAATATTTCAGCGCCCTCGAAGATTACTGTGAGATCCTATCCCAGGTCATTCGAAACCATCAAAGGAAAAAAACCTTTATTCTCAGAGAAAATCGATTTTATACAAGGGGATGAGGTATTGCTGACTCTTGATAAATCACCCGATCATTTACCAATGATGAACTATGAGAGTATCTTTTACGGTCGTGGCCGGGGAATTCACAGTGCCCAGCCTTTCCACGGGACCTTGCTAAAACAGATCCTGGAACCCTACATTGATATCACCGCTCAAAACCTGAAAGAAGGTTTTATTACAGTGAAAGCGGATGATGGCTATCGTGGCTTATTCACTGTGAGTGAGGTGATGAACCGGAACGACCAGTCGGAGGTGTTGCTGATTTACCATTCAGAAGAAGAAGATGGAGGCAGTTTCCGGCTTTACCCTGCCTGCGATTTCTTTTCCGACAGAGCCATCAAGGCCATTTCGGAGATTTATTTGGAACTACCGGAATGAACCATGTTCACAAAATAAAGATTTTTGATGTGCTGTTAGTGTTGGGCGGCGGCCTTGCGCTGATGTTCATAGTTGCACCGTTGTTAAGCCTGTTTTTGCAAACATCACCCACCTCTTTTTTTGAAACGGCAAAGGATACTGAGGTGCAGTTGAGCATTGGCCGGACTTTACTTATCTCTTTTCTGGGAACCCTGGTGCTTGCAGTTTTTGCCATACCTTTGGCCTATTTGCTGGCAAGGAAAAACTTTCCCGGTAAAAAGTTGATAATTTCTTTCATTGACCTTCCCATCATCATTCCACATTCGGCTGCCGGGATTGCCCTGCTGGGATTTATTTCACGTGATACGGTTGTGGGAAAATTTGCCTCTTTTTTTGGTATTGAATTGGTTGGCAACCCTGTGGGGATTGCTATGGCTATGGCGTTTGTCAGCATTCCTTTTCTGATCAATGCAGCCCGGGACGGGTTTTTAGCAGTTCCCAGACGCTTCGAGCATGCAGCCCGGAATTTGGGAGCCTCACCTGCCCGGGTCTTTTTCACCATCAGCCTGCCACTGGCCTGGCGCAATATTTTGTCTGGACTTGTTTTGATGTTCGGAAGGGGAATGAGTGAATTCGGAGCAGTAGTGATCATCGCGTATCATCCGATGATCACGCCGGTTTTGATCTATGAGCGGTTCACCCAATTCGGGCTGAAATATGCACAGCCGGTTTCCGCTGTTTTTATTTTAATATGCCTGGCCTTTTTTATTCTTTTCAGGATGCTAACCCTCAAAACAGACAAACAAAATGCTTAGCATTCGCAATCTGTCGAAAAAGTTCGGTACATTTTCATTAGAGGATATCAAGCTTGAGGTGAATACAGGCGAGTACTTTGTATTGCTGGGACCCTCCGGTGCAGGTAAATCATTGCTGTTTGAAGTGATTGCCGGAATCTATAAACCCGATGCTGGTGAGATTTTTTTAAATGGCAAAGAGATTACAAACATACCTCCTGAAAAAAGGGAAATAGGGTTGGTTTTCCAGGATAATACGCTGTTCCCACACTTTTCAGTTTTCGAAAATATTGCTTTTCCTTTAAAAACAAAAAAACTCAATCGCAACCAAATCAGGGAAAAAGTTGAAAATCTGGCTGTTGAACTCTCTATCGGTCATTTATTGGAAAGAACATTGCATTCACTTTCCGGAGGTGAAATCCAAAGGGTTACGCTTGCCCGGACGCTGGCAGGTGATCCCAAATGCCTTTTGATGGATGAACCGGTTTCGTCGCTGGATGTTCAGCTTCGTGGCGGTATCCTCGAGTTATTGAGAAAGATCAATCAACAGGGTTTGACGATCCTGCATATCACCCATCATCTGGATGAAGCTGTTTACCAGGCAAACAGGATGGCAATCATCGATAAGGGGAAGATCATTCAGATAGGAAAACCTGAAGAAATTTATTCAAAACCGGCCTCTGAATTTGTCGTAAATTTTCTGGGGTATAAAAATGTTTATCCCTTTGAAAAAATTTCTGAAGAAAAGATTTCAATTTTAGGGCGTCTGGAAATTAACTTTCCCCAAATCAAGGTTTCAAAAGGCTATGTTGTAATCCCGGACTATGCCATAAATATATTATCAAGTCTGAAAAAAAACTCAAATATTTTTCCTTGCACCATTAAGTCACAACGACATTTTCCGGAGTTTATAGAGCTTGTTATTGATTCCGGAATTACACTTATCAAGAAAATTGAAGGAATGTCGGTAAATTTAATAACGGAAGAAAAATTATATGTTTCAATCGATGCAGGCAGTTTGATTTTCCATGATTTCCAATAAAAAAGGGATAATCCCCAAGAATTATCCCTCCTGTTAAATTATTGTTTTTTAATATGCAAACATTGGGAACTCCGCCATCATTTCATTTACCTGCTTTTTGATCTTTTGGAGTAAATCTTCATTGTCGATATCGGAAATGATCTGGTCAATATAATCCACGATTACCGGCATGTGTTCTTCCTTCATTCCCCTCGTGGTTATGGCAGGTGTTCCGATCCTTAAACCGGAGGTTTGGAATGGTGAACGGCTGTCGAACGGGACCATGTTCTTGTTTACGGTAATGTCGGCCAATACCAGGGTATTTTCAACTTTTCTACCTGTAATCTCAGGGAATTTATTTCTCAGGTCGATAAGCATCAGGTGATTATCCGTACCGTCTGAAATTACATGGTATCCTTTATCCATAAAGGCATTGGACATCACCTCGGCATTTTTCTTCACCTGCTTTATATATTCCCTATATTCGTTGGTCAATGCTTCGCCGAAAGCCACGGCTTTGGCTGCGATCACATGCTCCAGGGGGCCGCCCTGAATACCGGGGAAAACTCCTGAATCGAAAAGAGAGGACATTTTTCTGATTTCACCCTTGGGTGTTTTTTTGCCGAATGGATTATCGAAATCCTTACCCATCATAATAATACCTCCCCGTGGCCCCCGGAGAGTCTTATGTGTTGTAGATGTAACCACATGGCAATATTTCAGTGGGTCGTTCAGCAATCCAACAGCAATCAGTCCAGCAGGGTGGGCAATATCGGCCATCAGCCAGGCACCTATTTTATCGGCGATTTCGCGCATGCGTTTGTAATCCCAGTCGCGGGAATATGCCGAAGCACCTGCAAGGATCAGTTTGGGTTTTTCGCGTAGGGCAACTTCCTCCATTTTGTCATAGTCGATGGTGCCGGTTTCTTCCTTCACTTCATAGGCAATGGGATTATACAGGATTCCCGAAGAATTTACAGGAGAACCGTGTGAAAGGTGACCCCCATGCGACAAATCGAGTCCCATGAATTTATCACCCGGTTGGAGCAGTGTTAAAAAAACAGCCATATTGGCCTGTGCTCCTGAATGGGGCTGAACATTGGCCCATTCCGCCCCGAATAATTCTTTTAAACGGTCGATGGCCAGTTGTTCGGTTTCATCCACATGCTGGCAGCCACCATAATATCTCCTTCCGGGGTATCCTTCAGCGTATTTGTTGGTCATTACCGAACCCATGGCTTCAAGGACCTGGTCGCTCACAAAATTTTCGGATGCGATCAATTCGATACCCTCCATCTGGCGTTTGGTCTCCTTTTGAAGAATTTCAAAAACTAAAGAATCTCTTTTCATGCTAAATATTTTTTATATATCTGATTTAATGCCTGTTTTTACAATGAACAAGCGGCAAAATTATAAAATTATTTTAGCCGGCAGCTTTGAATAAAATATTTTTAAGAAATTCATGTTGTGCTATTACATACAGTATTTTTAATATGTTTGCAATATGATAAATTTTGACAGGTTTCAACTCGATAACGGACTGAAGGTGATCGTGCACAAGGATGTCTCCACACCCATTGTTGCGGTGAATATCCTCTATGATGTGGGAGCGCGGGATGAAGATCCCGATAAAACAGGTTTTGCACACCTGTTCGAGCATCTCATGTTTGGCGGATCGGTAAATATCCCCAAATATGATACCCCTTTGGAGGAAGCGGGTGGAGAAAACAATGCGTTTACAAACAACGACATCACCAACTACTACCTGACCATTCCAAAGCAAAACCTTGAACTGGCCTTCTGGCTGGAATCGGATCGTATGCTCGACCTTGCATTTTCGAAAAAAAGCCTGGAAGTGCAACGCCATGTTGTCATCGAGGAATTCAAACAATCGTATTTGAATCAACCTTATGGTGATGTTTGGCTGCTGCTCAGACCCCTGGCATACAGGGTTCATCCTTATCAGTGGCCTACCATTGGGAAAAAGATTGAGCATATTCAAAACGCAACTATTGAAGACGTCAGGGCATTTTACAGGAAATATTACAATCCAAACAACGCCATTTTAACGGTGTCGGGAAATGTCGACACAAAAGAGATCGAAATCCTTTCAAACAAATGGTTCGGACCCATTCAACCCGGTGATGCCAACAACCGGAACTTACCCAAAGAACCGACGCAAACAGAAGAACGGATTTTGGAAGTCAAAAGGAATGTACCGTTTGATTCGATTTACAAGACTTATCACATGTGCAAAAGAACGGATCATGCTTACCATGCAATTGATCTTCTATCGGATATCCTTAGCAATGGTGATTCTTCCAGGATGTACAGGAGCCTGGTCAAGGAAAAAAAATTATTCAGTGAATTCCATGCCTACATTACCGGCGACCTGGATGAAGGCCTTTTTGTATTTACGGGCAAACTGGTAAAAGGTGTGAAAATAGCCGATGCTGATAATGCCATTAATGATGAAATTGAAAAGATCATCAGCAAGCCTATTCATGAAGAGGAATTGAAGAAGGTGAAAAATAAAATCGAATCTTCCCTTGAATTTTCAGAGATCGGTGTTCTGAACAAAGCGATCAACCTTACTTATGCTGAATTGCTGGGTAATGCTGATTTGGTCAACCATGAGAAAGAACTATACCAGGCAGTTACCGTTGAAGAAATGTTGACAACTGCCCGCGAACTTTTCAGGAAAACAAACTGTACAAACCTTTACTATTATGCGAATTGACATGACCGGATTAAACAGGAAAATAGCACCAAAAACCGGATTTGTAGATAACATCAGTTTTATCGATCCTGAAAAAGCCGAATTAAATAATGGAATTCCGGTTTATATATTCAATTCGGAAGAGCAGGACCTGGTGAAGATCGAATTTTTATTCCGTGCGGGATCCTGGTACCAGGAAAAACCACTGGTCGCACGGATCACCAATAAAATGCTGAAGGAAGGAACAAGACATTTTACTTCGCATGAAATTGCCGAAAAAATTGACTATTATGGTGCTCACCTCAACATGTCCACCGACAAAGATATGGGATATGTCTCACTTTATACCCTAAACAAGCATTTGGAACCCACTTTGGAAATCCTGGCTGAAGTGATCAAACATCCGGTTTTCCCTGAAAATGAATTCAACAGGATCATCCAAAACAGGAAACAAAAATTTATTGTAAGCAATGAAAAGGTGAGGTTCATAGCCAAGCGTAAATTTGATGAACTCATTTTCGGTTCACAAAATCCTTACGGTAAAACTTACGAGGTTGAGGACTTTGATAAACTCAATACAGCCGATTTAGCCGAATTTCATCGCCTTCATTACCGGCTTTCGGATTGCAGGGTGTTGGTGTCGGGTAAGGTTATGAACCGTCACGTCGATCTGCTCAATAAATTTTTTAACGGAGAGCCAGTTGGTAATTCTGACAATCATGCTGAACCTGCTGATAATACTATTTCTTCAAACAACCGCATGTTCCATATCGTTAAAAATGATGCCCTGCAATCAGCGATCAGGATGGGTAAAGTTATGTTCAATAAAACCCACCCCGACTATACCAAACTCAAGATATTAAATACAGTTTTGGGCGGCTATTTCGGCTCGCGGCTGATGACCAACATCCGCGAAGAAAAGGGATACACTTATGGGATTGGTTCGGCATTGGTCTCACTGCATCATTCAGGATACTTTTTCATTGCTTCCGAAGTTGGAGCTGATGTTACACAGGATGCTTCCAATGAAATTTACCATGAAATCAGAAAGCTGCAGGAAGAAAAAATCCCGGAAAAGGAACTTGACCTGGTGAGGAATTACATGTTGGGCGCAATCCTGAGGAATCTCGACGGGGCATTTGCACGTTCGGATAATTTTAAGGAAATCCTCGAATATGGGTTGAATTATAGTTATTATAAAAATTTTATTGAAGTCATTAGAAGTATTACCGCCGCTGAATTGCGCGACCTGGCTCAAAAATATCTTGACAGGGAATCATTGTACGAGCTTCGGGTTGGTAAGTGATACATGAAAAAAGGCTATTGTTCGTTATAAATATCTGGTGAGAAACTATAAACATCTCATGAGAATTTCCAAAAGAAAATATCCTATGATCAAGATTCACAATCATGGTCTGATCCTTTTGATAATATTGATGACTTTCAAACTGCAGCCTGGATTAACCCAGGTTGATGCCGGAGAGGACATCACCATCAGTGCCGGTCTTCCTGTTAGCCTTAATGGGATATATGAAGGGCTTTTCGGGATACCGGTTTCCGCACAGGATGATTATTTTGTCGGACCTTTTCAGATCGGATTTTCATTTTCTTATTTTGAAGAAAATTTTACCTTATTTGCTATCGGACCAAATGGGTTACTTAGTTTTGAAGTTCCTGATATTATTGGATTCAGTCATTGGGATCCGGCCACCATTCCAACACCTGAATACCCCAAAACCATCATGGGTCCTTACCAGGACCTGTTCAGCAGGCCGGTAGCAGAGCATAGCCAGTATATTTATTACGCCACAACAGGTTCGGAGCCGAACCGCAAGTTGATCGTCGGTTGGTGTGAAGCGCCCATGTACTCATGCGAAGATGAAAAAGCAACCTTTCAAATAGTCCTGAACGAATCGGACAGCTCTATCATGAACCACATCATTGCAAAGCCGGCTTGTGAGACCAATGTTGGCAACCGTGCTACCCAGGGTTTAAATTTTGATGATAATACGGGTATTGCCGTCGACCAGCGAAACAGTACTTCGTGGACAGCTTTTGGCGAAACATGGATCTACAGACAGGACAATTACGGTTCGTATGAGATCGAACAAATAGATTTTCAGCCTGAAGTGATCGTTCCACAGGGCAAACTCGACTGGGCATGGTATAAGGACAGCCCTGGCGGTGAATTGATCAGCAGCAGCCGGTCGACGGTGGTTCACCCGATGGAGAGCACCCGGTATTATGTTGAGATAACCTGCTGCGGTGGCGTTAAATATGTAGATGATATTTACGTTAAGGTAATTCCGGTTCCCAATGCCTTTAACCCGAATAGCCAAGTTGAAAAAAACCGCGAATTCAAATTTTTTACTGACAATACCGACCTGGTTTCAAATTTCAGGATGTACATCTATAATCGCTGGGGACAACAGGTATTTGAAACTTTCGACATGACCGAGGGATGGAATGGTGAATCGAGCGGAAAACCGTGCAATCCGGGCGTTTACGTGTGGATTGTTTACTTCCGGGGTCCTGACGGAGAAGAAGTTGCCAATAAAGGGACCGTGACCCTGCTGAGATAAAAAAAGGCCTCATTTTGTGAGGCCCTTCATTTATAATTATGGGGTAGATTTTGTAATTTTTAACTTGGCTTTTACCAAATCCATTATGTCATCACTTGGTTTGGCATACAAAAGCAATCCCTCCGTACTGTTAAAAATATAAGTATAACCGCTTTCTTTTGCCACATCTTCTACGGCTTTCTTAGCCATCTCAATGATCGGACTGGTGAGTTCAGCCTCCTTGCTTTGTAAATCCTGAGTTGCCTGCGTTTCAAAAGCATCCAAACGTTCCCTCAGGTCATTGATTTCTGCTTCTTTGGTTTGACGAATGATAGCGGACATTCCTTCGGCATTGGCCTGGTAATCCATGAACTTGTTCTCCAATTCGGTTTGCATGGCTGCATACTGTTCCTGAACCGATTTGTTATAATCATCGAAAACCTTTTTTACCGAATCCAGTCCCGGCATCATGCTGTATAATTTTGCAAAATCAATATGTCCGAACTTGTTGCCACCCTGGGCGAAGCTATTTGAACCCGAAAAAAGAAGAATAACAAATAAAATTGTGAATAATTTTTTCATTTCTGTTTGTTGTTTATTACTTTGTAAAACGAGGCGCAAATGTATGAATTTAATTGAAATGCCAATAAATATTTTCTCTCAGAAAACTATTTTTTCTCTCCCTTTTTTACCGGCCCCGGTGATGAACTTCCGGGCCTTGTGGGCGGTTGTTGCTGATTGCGTTGTTCCTGAGGATTCTGTTCAGCCGGCTGGTAATCTTTGTGCACCCGGTCTTCTTTCCGCACGGTTCCCAGCAGGGCGCCTACATTATCCAATACATCATCGCTGATATCGAATTTTGAATTGACAAATAAAAGTGTGAGGCTGCCGGCTTTGTCAAAGACAAAAGCGTAATTTTTTTCTGTGGCAATCTCTTCGATGGCATTGTAAATCTTTTCCTGAATGGGTTTTACCAACTCTTCCCGCTTCAGGAATAAATCCCCATCAACGCCGAAACGTTGCCTTTGCAGATTCCTGGCTTCTTCCTCCATTTGATGTATCTCTTCCAATCGCTTGTTTTTCACATCTTCAGGCATCAATACGGCTTCGGCCTGGTAAGTTTTATATTTCCGATCAATTTCCTGGTACTTTTCTTCGATTTCTTCCTGGTACGATTTGGATAACTCATCCAGTTGATTCTGTGCATCCTTATATTCGGGGATATTATCGAGAATATATTCTGAATCGACGTAAGCATATTTCTGGCTGAAAAGCATCATGCCTGTGAACAGAAAGCAGCTTGTGATCAAGATTTTGAGTTTCATTTTTACCTCTTTAAATTTATTTAAAATTAATTCGGACCTATTTAAACAAACGATACAATGGCTGATTCCTTATTTATGCCATTAAATTATTTTCACTAATCAATTGACTGATTGATCGAAAAGTGGAATTGGCCTTTGTTGGCATCCGGCAAACCGGGAACATCGTTAAATCCATAACCCCAGTCGAGACCAAGAATACCGAACATGGGTAAATATACCCTAACTCCAAAACCTGCAGCTTTATAAACATTAAACGGATTAAATTCATCAAACTTCAACCAGGAATTACCCGCTTCCAGGAATGTTGCAACGAAAATGGTGGCATTTGGATTAAGCGACAATGGATACCTGAGTTCCAGGGTATATTTATTGTAAATAGTTCCACCGGTATTTCTGCTTCTCCAGTAATTGGGTGTAAGGGTTTCATTTCCGTATCCACGCATCCCTATAATTTCCCTTCCATCCAGGTTGTTGTATCCTGATAACCCGTCACCGCCAAGGTAGTATCTTTCAAATGGTGTAACCCCAAGACTGGAATTATAATCTCCTAAAAATCCGAATTTCGCCCTGGCCATCAACACCACTTTATTGCTTTTTTCAAGTGGCGTAAAATAAGCCGCCTGTATTCCCCATTTATGGTATTCGATCCATTTATATTTTTCATTGTCCGAAAGGTTTGAATAATCCCTATCGGAAAAAGATGAATAGGGCGGTGTGAGATCCAAAGAGACGGAAACCAGCGAACCGGATCGCGGATAGATGGGGAAGTCTATTGAATTTCTCGATAAAGTTATATTCCAGCTAAAATTATTGTAATAACCGGTTCCTGTTCCAAAGGTGAAGATCTGGGTATAATTATCAAGGTCGTAACGCTGGAAATTGGCAGCAACATATAACTGGAAATAATCATCGGGCCAGGTAAGTCTTTTTCCCAAACCAACAGTTATTCCATTGATGACAAACGATTGCCGGTCAGGGTCGTCTTTTTTCACACCGTTGGAATACAGGGAATGATAATAACTTACGCTTAAAGAAGTGGGTTTTTTACCACCGAGCCAGGGTTCGGTAAAACTGGCCGAATAGCTGATATATCCGCGCCCATAGGATTGAACCCTCAGGCTTAATTTCTGTCCGTCGCCGGTGGGAACCGGGTTCCAGTATTTAAAATTGGTTATATTGCGCAGTGAAAAATTATTGAATGACACACCCAGTGTTCCAATCACCCTGCCGTATCCCCAGCCTCCTGAAAGTTCAATCTGGTCGGAAGAAGTTTCTTCTACCTGGTATTCGATATCTACCGTTCCTTCAGCGGGATTGGGTTGAACATCCGGTGTAATGGTTTCGGGATTGAAATACCTCAACTGTGCAAGTTCCCTCGTAGTACGGATAATATCGGACCGGGAGAACAACTGACCTGGCCGGGTCCTCAATTCACGGATAATGACGTGGTCGTTGGTTCTTGTATTGCCTTTTACAGAAACATTGCTGATGGTTGCCTGTTTGCCTTCATAAATGCGTATTTCCAGATCAATGGAATCATTCTCTACCCGCACTTCTACCGGATTTGCCTGGAAAAACAGGTATCCTTCGTTCATATACAGTGAACTCACATCATCTTCCGATTGGTTGAATGTGAGATTGGAATTCAGAAGCTCCCAGTTGTAAACATCTCCCTTTTTAATCCTCAATACCCGGGTCAGGAATTCATCGGTATATTTCGTATTACCCACCCAGGAAATATCCCCGAAATAATATCGGTCGCCTTCATAAATATTCAGATCGATCCCCACGGTTTTATCTGGATTCCTGTAAATGGAATCACTTACGATTTTAGCATCCCGGTAACCATTCGCATTATATTTGTTTATGAGGTTAACCAGGTCTTCATCATATTTATCCTTGATATACTTGGAGGATTTGAAAATCCTCAATTTGATATTCTCGTTTATATAATCGCGCGTTCCTTCCACCATATCGTCAAAACGAAAAGTTACGGCATTTTTCACCAGGCCAAAAATCAGTTTCTCCAGGTTATTAAATGGCTGTAAGGATCCTTTTTCCTTGGTTTCCTTCAGAAACTTTTTAACCTTTTGGTCATCAAATGTCTCGTTTCCATGAACATTGATCGACTGGATTTTTACCCGTTCGTTCTTTTTAATGTCGATCACCAGCCGAACATGGTTGGTTCGTAAGCTATCGGTAACCTGGTCAATTTTAATTTCGGCGTCAAGATAACCTTTGTCGTTATAATAGTTATAAATTTTATTTTGGGTTCGAATTAAAAGGTTATCGGTCACAACATCACCGCTCGACAGCTTAATTTCGTCACGGATATTGTCCGCCTCCGATTTTTTGATACCTGTAAATGTAAAGGATGACATCCGGGGCCTTTCGGCAAGGTCAATGTTGAGAAAAATGAGATTATCCTGAACACCGGTTGCCGTGATCTTTACATTTTCAAAAAGCCCCTGGTTCCAAAGATTTTTAATAGACCTGGAAATTTCTTCACCCGGAACGCTGATAATATCACCCACCGATAAACCGGAAAGTGTTATTAAAACACTGTTGTCGAGGTATTTTACGCCGGTGACGGTAATCCCTCCGATTTCGTACTTCTTAGGATTTGTATAATCGAGTTCAAGTTCCTCACCCAGGTCAATTTGTCCTTGTGCCCGGAAAGCAAACAATCCGGTCATTAAAACTCCTATTAAAGCTATATACCTTATCTTCATCTGATAACCTGTTCACTCGTTTTACCAAATCTTCTTTCTCTTTTCTGAAAATCAACAATTGCTTCGTAAAGGTCTTCTTTCCTGAAATCGGGCCATAGCTTGGGTGTAAAATATAATTCGGAATAAGCGATTTGCCAAAGTAAATAATTGCTGATCCTGTACTCGCCGCTTGTTCTGATCAATAATTCAGGATCAGGGAAATTGCGGGTAATAAGGTACGACTCAAACAATTTTTGGTCAATGGTATTTGGGTCCAGTTTATTTTCGTTTACAGCCAGGGCAATTTTCCGTGCAGCCTGTGTGATTTCCCACCTCGAGCTGTAGCTCAAAGCCAGGATCATCGACATTCTTTTATGATCACTGGTTTCCTTTATTGCATCATTCAGTTCCCTGTAGGTCACATCGGGCAATGAATCCAGGTCGCCAATGGCAAGCAGTCGGATGTCATTATCATGAAGTGTTTTGGTTTCTCTATGGATCGTTTTTACCAGAAGTTTCATTAAAGCATTGACCTCCGACTGCGGACGGTTCCAGTTTTCGGTTGAAAAGGCATATAACGTTAGAAAACGGATACCGATTTCAGCAGCTGCTTCTGCGGTTTCACGAACCGCCTTCACGCCATGGCTGTGGCCGAAAGTTCTCAGCTTTCCACGTTGTTTTGCCCACCTGCCGTTACCGTCCATTATGATAGCAATGTGCTTGGGGAGCCGATCCAGATCTATTTTATCCTTCCAGGTGGTCATTCCTTATTCCGATCATATTTTAATTTTCCTGGAACTCCGAACATTTGTTCCTGTTCTTCAGATTAACACTATATGTAATTGTAAGACCGGCGAATGAATACCAGTCTTTGGTTTTCGAATTTCCTCTTTGCATATTGGGTTCGTGATTCAGGTTAGGATCCGAAAATTGCAGGTCGTTATATTCTTCGGTTCCCGGAACCAGATTCGAAGCCGATTGATAATATGTTGTACTTACATCATCGATATAATCGCTAAATGTTTTTCGCATACCCCACTCGAAAGAGGCTGAAATTCTTTTGGAAAAACTGTATTTAAAGCCTATACCGAATGGGATACTCAGGTTAAAATAGGAATACTTTGGCCTGGCCTCGTACGGAACCAATTGAGAAGGATCATCCTGCCCTTCGGTAGATTTTTCCCTCAATTCAATGTTCCCGATTTTCGGGCGGTTATAAAGCAAGGCAAACCCCGCAAACAGGTATGGCGTATAATAATCCTTTAAACTGCCGGTATAATACTGCAAAAAATTGAATTCAAAAGTTCCACCCAGTTCCCAAATGCTCGATTTGAACCTCAGTGACCTTTCTTCGAAGAATTTTGATCTTTCATCATCACCGGTAATAACCCCTTTAAAACCATTGATCCTGATTGCCCACCTGGAATTGATGTTATATCGTGCAACAGCCCCATATGCCAGGTTCGATTCAAGAAACGGGTAATCAGGGTTTAGATCACCCATATAGAACGAAGTTCCGAAAAAACCTCCGATGTCCAACTGTGCATTGGCGCCAAAAGATATCATTACAAGCGAAAAGATAATGAGTAATTTTTTCATAAATTGAGGCAAAAATAGTACATTTTTAGATTTATATCCTGTTTATGCCGACCCTCCATTAATTCCTGATATCTAAACCCCATAACAATTTTTCACGAATGGTTGTAAAATAATGTTCATCTTTTAATTGAATGAGGTTCACAAAGAAGTCCTCTCTGACAATTTTAAGCTCTGCACTTGATTCTACAGGCATTGACCTGGAATCGAGGCTCACAAAATAGTCCTTGATCCGACCTACCACTTTAATCCTGATTTCACTGCCGTCAGGGATAACGACAGGCCTTACGGTTAAATTGTGCGTGGCAATGGGGGTGATCACAAAATTCCGGCAATGCGGAAGAATGATTGGGCCTCCGTTGCTTAACGAGTAAGCCGTTGATCCGGTCGGTGTAGCAATGATAAGGCCATCGGCCCAGTATGAATTCAAAAGCTCCCCATCCACATAGGCTTGTATCTTAATCATTGACAATGGTTCCTTTCGGTATACCGACAATTCGTTGAGTGCATAGTTTAAATTGCCGAACAATTTGTTGGGGGTATCTAACCGGAGTAAGGTTCTTCTATCAATTGTATAATTTTTTTTCATTACCTGTTCAATGGCCGATTCGATCCGATCCCTTGATACGGAAGACAAAAAGCCCATCCTGCCCAGGTTTATTCCCATGATAGGTATTCCAGAATCACGCACCAAGGTGATGGTGTCGAGTAAAGTACCATCGCCACCGATTGAAAACAAATAATCTGCATTGGATCTGATTTCGGTATGCTCCCTGAATGTCTTCGGTTCACCTGCAAATGAAATTTTATCCTTGATTTTCTGGTAAAAAGGCTCGTATACTAATAAAAAATGATTGAGTGACTGCAGTTTGTCGAAAAGGCTTTGAATAAGGTCTAAGTTTTCATCCTGAAGCGATTTACCAAAAATTGCAATATTCATGCGGACTATATTTACTACGCAACTACTGTTGTTTGTTGCGCAAGATTACAAAATAATTAACAATTAATCAGTTATTTAACATTTATTAATAGAATCTTTACCTTGGTCACAAAATGCATAATAATTACTATATAGAAGGCATAAAATGAATAAAGAACCCCGATTCGCCCTTAATATTGAATGAATATTCGAACCGGATAACAAAATCGTAGTAACTCACAAAATCCAGTCCCAGCCCATAGCCCATCAGGTAGCGGTTCGCCAGCGGGTTTGTATCGATATCACGGTTATCGACCACATAACCCATATCCACATAAGCATTCAGATAAAAGGCATAGTAAAGCTTGCTGAATTTTTCAGTCGGGATGAAATTAAAATTAAGTACCCGGTTGGGTACAAGCTCAAACTTGAGGTTGTTTTTCCATAAGCCGTAATATTCACCATCAACCACATAATATTCATAACCACGCACGAAGTCCCTTCCGTAACCCAATCCTTGTAAGTAAGTATAGGGCTGATGTTTCAGGGGAGCCATTTTCCCCGTCACACCTGTACCCCAGTACCACCTGCCCTCGAGTTGAACAAATTGCCTGTAATTCGATTTGATATAAAAAGTATTTACGCTGGGTTCAAAAATGCCAAAACCCTTTTTTTCAACTTCAATATCAAAATAATAACCGGTCATCGGGTACTGCTTGTAATCGCGGAAATCGCTCCTGAATTGGTAAAACAACGAAAAGTACTGGTTTACATTATCAGGCCCAAAATTATAATCGGGATTATAAAACAACACCGAATCGGTAACATGTTGGTTAAAATAGGCCAATTGCCAAAGGCTCAGATTGTGTATACTTTTCCTGAAATAAGTTTCTGCTTTTGCAAAATACACCTTCTTAGGGTAATTATCTTCACTTTTGTAATAAACCTCCTTGTTGTCGATGGAATTATAGGCAATTTCATGGTTCTGGGCCCATCCTCCGGAAAATCCCAAACCCAGTGTCTGCTTCCTGTTGATGTATGGAATCTGGTAGGAAAGTTCGTATTTTTCGTCGTATCCAAACCGGGCGTAAACGACCAGCCTTTCCCTCCTGCCCCGGAAATTATTCCATGTGAGGAAAAATCCGTAATTGATCCGGCTCCAATCCTTTTTTTTGAGCCATGCATTAAAATTACGATCGGCCAGTTCCAGGATGGGTACAGGCCAAATATACCAACGCTCGATGAACTCGAGGGTAACATCCAGGTAGCCGGGCTGTCCTTCTGCAGGAATGGAATCGTAGGTCACAAAATTGAATAGTGATGTATTGATCAGGTTTTTCCTGCTCTGCTGTAAATAATAGCCAATTTCGCTTACCGGAATGGTATCGTTTTCCTTAAACAGTATTTCACGCCTGATGATCCGCTCTTTGGTAATCTTGTTGCCGGTAAAAGTAATGTTCCTGATGATGACATCGCCGGTTTGCCGGGTTGAATCAGGCAAACTGCTCTTATTATTATTTTCAGGAGATTGTGAAAATAAAATAAAACCATCCAGCAGAAACAGCAGTACCAGCAAAAACCTCATCCTAAATGTTCAGATAGTTCATCAATGCATTATACCGGTCGCGCAGATCGTCAAGCATTTGCAAATCCTCAGAGTAAGTTGCCTTGATGATATAATTATACCTGTTAAACGTCTGTATAAGCGGCTGAATCTCCGTTTTATTTACTTTGAGCGTGACCTCCATTTTTGTTGAATCCTTTTCGAAAGCAACATACAAGCTCAAAATTTTGGCATCCTGCGACTCAACAATCTGAGCGATCTGAGATATTACGTAATCATTCTGATTAAGTTCCAGAACAATGATTCCGCCCGGAAGAGCCACTGCCGCATAGTCTCCAAGCCAACCCAACAACGAATCGGGGGTGATGCTGCCGAGGTAAATATTTTTTTCGCTAACCACAGGCAACACGGATATTTTAAGTTCAGCCATCACCCTTATCACCTCAAATACATGCTGGTAATCCTTTACGCTGGGGTTTTTCAGGGTGATCTTCTGGCCCCTGACCGGCTCATCCGGATCAACCAGGTTAAAAATTTCGTCCTCCGAAAGCAGTCCGATGTATTTGTTTTGTTCCACCACCGGGATGAAATACAACTTGTTTTCATCCATATGGTACAGGTATTCCGAACCGGTATCCGCAGGTGAAAGCGGAACAACGGAAGGATTTATCAACTGTTTTGCAATCATATTTTTAGTAACATTTTTTTTGCGTAATTATTTTAATACCGGTAATCGCTTTCCGTTTCTTTCCAGTAATCGTCTTCGAGAATGCCCAGGTAATTTTCATAACGCGAGAAACTGATCTCCCCTGTTTCAACAGCTTTTTTTATGGCGCAGCCGGGTTCATGCACATGGGTACAATTGCTGAACCGGCACTGATGCATCAGGTTGCGCATTTCGGGGAAGCGTTCGGATATCTCTTTGCGGTTGAAATCGGTGAGGCCGAATTCCTTGATTCCCGGTGTATCGATGATATATCCACCAAACGAAAGTGGGAGCATTTCAGCAAATGTGGTTGTATGCAGGCCCTTTTGATGGTATTCGGAAATTTCACGTGTTCTCAAATAGAGGCCGGGCTGAATGGCATTGATCAGCTCTGACTTACCCACTCCCGAATGGCCTGACAACAGCGTGATCTTATCCTTTAGGATTGCTTTTACCGCTTCCAGGTTCTCCTTCTTCAAAGCCGAAACCACAACGCACTTATATCCTGCATTTTCATAAATTCCGATCATGTCCTTGAGCCGATCAAATATTTTATTGTTATAAAGATCAAGCTTATTGAAAATGATGGTAGCCGGAATGTGGTAGGCTTCGGTTGTCACCAGGAAGCGGTCGATAAAACCGGTGGAAGTGCGCGGATGGGCCAGCGTAACAACAATGGCAGCCTGATCGATATTGGCCGCCAGGATGTGGGCCACCTTTGATAATTTGGTTGCCTTGCGAACGATGTAGTTCGAACGGGGTTGGATGTCGCTGATGAGCCCGATATTCCGTTCGTCGAGTATATCAAATGTCACCCGGTCGCCAACCGCAAGAGGGTTGGTGGTTTTGATACCTCGAATCCGGAAACTGCCTTTCAGCTTACAGTTGAAAATTTCCCCATCGGAAGTCATCACCTTCAACCAGCTGCCTGTGGATTTGATCACTGTTCCTTCCACAATTTTAATTTTTCATTCAGGGAAAATTGTAATATTTCCGGATTGGTTTTTTAATGTCCCACACACATTTCAAACCGGTTTTAAATGTAACAAAATCTCCCGGCATGATGGTGTAATTCCCTTCTGAGGTTTCTACTGTCACCTCCCCATCGATAATGAGGCATTCCTCGTTGCCATCGTATTGCCAGTCGAATCGTGAAACCTCCTTTTCCCAGATGGGCCACGACCTGATGTCACGGGCGGCCACCTGTTCTTCGCTGAGTTTTTCAATTTTTACCTGTGCCACTTTTATTTGGTTTTTGTTTTTGTAAAAGTAGTGGTTTTTTTAGAAAGGTAGTACTGACTGAAGTTCGAAGTTAAGTTCTGGGTTCTGAGTTCTGAGTTCTGAGTTCTGGGTTCTGGGTTCTGGGTTTGTTCTTTCATAACAATGTCATCTTGAGCCTAGCGTAAGATCTTTTGAATAGGTGCTTAGAGATGCTTCGCATAACTCAGCAAGACAAAGAATTATGAGGAGGTGCAGACTACTTAAGCTTGAGCCACGTTTTAAAATAAATCTTACAATTTGGTATGAAGGCCAGGGTTCAGTCCTTTAAATTAGTGAGACTGTTATTTCAGAAACGATAGTGAACTGAAATAACAAAGTCGATCTCCTGCCCGCCGAAACTGTCAGTGCAGGCAGGGATCCCGATAACGCAGTGTATCGGGATCTCAGGATCAAATTCCCGCTGTTTGCCGCGATTAAAATAATATACTATTCCTAATAAATATCTCGTGGCAGAGCTACGAGGTTATTTATTTTAAAAAGATTCAGAGCGAAAAAATCATTATTTTTAAATCCATTTTGGAATACAGATGAAAAAACATCAAAATATAATTCTTTGCTTTTGGCAAATTCTGTTGCTGATAATGGTTTTTTTTGCTTATTCTTGTAGCAAAGAAGAAAGAAACCCCGGTGACGAAGACTGGTCGTTCGTGGTGTTCGGGGATGTGCAGCAAGGATTTGGTGTTTATAGCATGTTGGCCCAAAACATTGGAAATCTCCTTCCGGCCCCTCAATGTGCGTTTTGTTGCGGCGACATCATGCTGCGGCCAGCCAATGAGGTGGAATGGGTAAATTTCTGGAAAGTATCCGAGCCGATCACCGACAAGATGAAGCTATATATCACCCGCGGCAATCATGAGGGCAATGACCCGGCATCCGAACGGGTTTTGAAAGAACAACTCCAGTTACCACAGGACCATTTTTATTATTCTTTTGCCAGGAGAAACGCCATGTTCATCATCCTGGATACTGAAATTGCAGGTGAAGAAAACAGTATCGGACCTGAACAATTTCAATGGCTGAACCAGGCTTTGCTGGCTGCCGGACAGGCAAGCGATGTAGATCATGTTTTCATTTTCATGCACCGTCCATTGTTCCCGCAAGGACAACACAGCGGCTCACCCCTTGCCAACAGGCTTGAATTACACGACTTGTTCCTTGAATATCCCAAGATCAGGGCTGTATTTGCCGGGCATGAACACATGTTCAACAAGTACCAACGCGATGGGATAAATTACATCATCACAGGCGGAGGAGGAGGCGTTTTATATGACGGCTACGGTGGCAATTATCATCACTTTACTAAAGTTTCATTTTATGAAGAGTCAAATCGTATCAATATTAAGACAATCGGCATTTTCAATGAAACGGTGGAGGACTTTGACCTTTAGCCTTATGATGGCCGTATTCCTGCTTTCAAATGTCTCAGGTTATTCACAAAACCTGTCCCTGAAAGCCGGCATCTATGATTTTACCGATAACACTGCCACCGAATTCTACACCCTGGCACCCGGCATTTTTGCGGATTATGATGTGGCCGGTTTTTCCAGGCTAAAAATCAATACCGGAATGGGGTTTGCATTCAATGCCATCAAATACAACGAACACAGGCATTTCCTGTATTTTATCCCGGTTTTCATTAGTTTGAAATACGAGTTGGTCAACCCCGAAAGTAAATTGAAACCGGTTATCGGGGCAGGATTTTCACTGGCCGGCAAAGCAGACCAAAACCAGGATTTCGACAAGACCCATTATGCCTTCACTTATGGCTACCATGTGCTGGGCAGCCTCGACTGGCAAATGAAAGATCGATTATCCATCATTTTCGATCTGCGGTATAATTTGTTGCTTAACCCGGTGATGGAAGAAATAAACACAAGTGGCGTGGTGAGTTCGGTGGGGGTGAAATTTAAGTTATAAATTCTGGGGTCCGGTTTTTAAGTTTTGATAAAATAGGCTCAATCAACAGAGGTACGAGTAATCAATTTAATAATTTCCGGTATTATTAATCACTTTTCTTACCCATCTCTGCGATCACTCCCAATAACTCCTCTCTTCCCTTGCCCGTTGTTGCTGAGCTGATAATGGACAACGGCAACTCCTCCCATTCAGCCATTAATGTTTCCCGATAAGTATCCAGATTTTCCTGTAAACGTTTATTGCTGATCTTGTCTGTTTTGGTGAAAACGAGTACAAACGGAAGTCCCTTGCTGCCAAACCAATTGATCAACTCCAGGTCGATTTGCTGGGGTGGGATGCGTGAGTCGATCAGTATAAAAGTGGTTTTCAGGTTTTCGCGGAATCCCACGTATTCAAAGATCATCTTTTCCCACTGCTCCCTTATTTTTTTCGATTTTTTAGCGAAACCGTATCCCGGAAGGTCCACCAGGTACCAGGTGTCGTTGATCAGGAAGTGGTTGATCAATTGTGTTTTGCCTGGGGTTCCTGATATTTTGGCCAGCTTTTTCCTGCCCGTAAGCATATTGATCAGGGAAGATTTACCTACATTCGACCGGCCAATGAACGCAAATTCGGGCAAATCAGGTTCGGGACATACCTTATAATCCGGACTGCTTTTGATAAAAACTGCTTTGGAAATCTCCATGACATGCTATTTACCGCCGTTTTTTATTAGGCGATTATTCCTTATTGTTTTCCTTTTTATAAGTTGAAATGTGCCGGTCTTTCTTATAATCGTAAATATCGGCAATGGTAACCATAATGGCCGATTCTTCCACATGACCGAAATCGTCGTTAATGGCCGTGCCAAACATGCGCATCGATCCAGAAAGGTTCATGTAGGCATTCACCAGGGGTGGAATATGCTCATTAAGCCTTCTCACCTTTTGCACCAGGATGCGGTAATCTTCATCGTAGTTGGCACCCGAAAAAATACTCTGCAGCACCTTTTCACGGGTTTGTAACTGCAACGGTTCACGCGGTGCCACCAATTCATCTTTATCGGGGAAATATTTATGCATGAAGTACAGGATCATATCCCGGGCAAATGTATCATAGCTGGGATACATGGTGATCTTGCCGAAATAATATTTTATCTCCGGATTGTCGAGGTAAATGGCACCCAGTCCGTCCCAAAGGTTATCCAGCGAATACATTCCTTTTTTCAGGTTGATGGTGGGCTGATACATGGTTTGTACAAATGATCTTCCCAGTTCAAAGGTATCGGGCCAGAATTCCGTGATATACCTTTCAGAAAATTTAAACAGTTTGGCTGTAGGGGTGATGGGATGTCCTTCCTTGTCAAGCGGAACATCCTTACCCACAATATATCGATAACCGCCAACTATTTCCTTTTCCTCGGGGTTCCATACAATAAGTTGTTTGAAGGGGGGATCAGCCGTGTCATAAAAATCAATATCGCAACATTTGCCGGTACCACCGCCTGCATCGCGGAAGGTTATTTCACGCAGACGACCCAGTTCCCGCATCAGGTTGGGAGCCTGATTGTGGGTAAAAATATATATTTTGTTGCGTCCATTGTTGGTATCCCTGACGAACAACTCGTCAGTCAGTTCTTTTTCCAGCAAAACCCTGTCAACAGGTGGTATTACGGTTTCCATAAACTTATTTTTGTTTGTAATCGGTTTCAGGGTCAAAGGGTTCGGTATTTCCTTTTCCCATTGAATAAACATAATATTTCAACCTTTCAGCCCATTCCTTGAAATTGTTCCTTTTATCAAAGGTTTGCCAGGAAATGGGTTTACCAAAAGTAATATGAATAGTCTTATTTTTTTGATTAAACATTTCATCTGCCAGGAAAAGCATTTCAATATTGGTTTTGATGCCGAGTCTTTTCCGCCAATTGGCCAGTGCGTAGAAAAAGTTTGAATTATTGCCGTCGATATGTACCGGGATCACATCCCTCTGATATTGTTTGGCCTTGGCCACAAATGTTTTTTTCCATTCCAGGTCCTCAATCTTTCCCTTTTGCTTGCGCGATACCAAACCAGCCGGGAAATAGAGCATCATCTTATCCGAATCGAAAGTTTTGTGAATGATCTCCATATTTTCAGTATTGCTGCCGTGTTTGTTGATGGGGATGAACAGGGGTTTAAGGTTAGGCAGAAACAGCAGGATATCATTTACCGGGAAAACAATATCTTTCCAGACCTTTCCTACCACATGCATCAAAGCCACGCCATCCAGTCCGCCGAGGGGATGGTTGGAGGCAATGATATACCGTCCTTCATTTGGTAC
Source organism: Bacteroidales bacterium (assembly GCA_016933115.1). GTDB lineage: Bacteria > Bacteroidota > Bacteroidia > Bacteroidales > JAADJA01 > JAADJA01. The sequence goes on from JAFGBL010000066.1 coordinate 28,384, forward strand.
ATTTTCCTCACCCGATACCTTGACGATCGCACCAAAATCTCTAATAATAGCATGGACAAAATCCAATCCGACATAGTCTTTATTTCGAAACAAAAAATCATTGATTTCATCTTCATGGATCACCCGCCTCAAGTAGGCATAAACAAATACGGGAATCAACCGTGCCAGGGTCGGGTTTTTCTCCCGGAATACATTCTCCAGGTCAATCGTCCGTTGGGTAATTTTTAAATCTTCCATTCACAAGGTCGAGTTCAGGGCAAAAATACTGAATATTGGAATAGACTCTAAAAAATTGAAAAAGTCCTAATTCAAAATGAACCGATAACAAAATAAATTTTCTATTTCAATATATAAATCCTTTCTGTATCCCTTGCAATTGTTAATAAAACAAATTTCCTAAATAGCGCAACAAATCCGGAAAAAGGGAGTTTATATAAGTCAGGTGGAGATAGGTGCAAAAAAGTTACTAACATTAGGATTTTTGTGGGGGAAAATTATATACTTTTATTGACTGAAATTTTTAATCAATGACAAACCTGACCTATACATATGAATGCAAGGCCGATTCCAAAGGCAGGGTGGCGCTTCCCGGCGGACTGAAAAAGGAATTGACCCCGGTGTTGAATAACGGGTTTGTCATTAAAAAGAGTGTTTTTTACAACTGCCTCGAGTTGTATCCGAAAGCCGAATGGGAAAAAGAAATGGCAGGCATCGACAATCTCAACCGTTTCGTAAAGAAAAACGTGGATTTCATCCGCAAATTCATGGCAGGTGTGAGGCCTGTGGAAGTGGATAGCACCGGCAGGGTTAATATCCCCAATGAACTGCTGGCTTTTGCCGGAATCAAAAAGGATGTGGTGCTTACCTCTCAGATCAACAAGATTGAAATTTGGGATAAGTCGAAATACGAATCGGTACTGAGTGATGAGGAAATCGATTTCGGCACACTGGCAGAAGAAGTAATGGGCGATAAGGATAAAACCGATGCATGATGTACCACGAACCGGTTCTTCTAAAAGAAAGCGTCGACGGCTTGAACATTAAAAAGGACGGGATTTATGTGGATGCAACATTCGGAGGAGGCGGTCATTCAGGAGCGATCCTGAAAAAATTGGAAAAAGGTTCTTTGATAGCATTTGACCAGGACAAAGATGCGCTGGCCAATAAACCGGATGACGAACGGTTGGTTCTGATCAACCAGAATTTCCGTTTCATGCGTAACTTCCTGAAGCTTTACAGGGCGGTTCCGGTGGATGGGATACTGGCCGACCTTGGGGTTTCGAGCCACCAAATCGACCAACCGGACCGGGGGTTTTCACTACGTTTCGATGGGGATCTGGACTTGCGAATGAATCCAAAGAAAAGCCTCACGGCCAGGCAGATCGTTAACGAATATTCGGTGAGCAAACTCAAAGAAATTTTTTTCACCTACGGCGAATTCAATAATGCAGCGAAAATAGCACACAGCATAGAGGGTGCACGGACGAAGGGAGAGATCAGGACAACTTTTCAATTGAAAGAAGCGACGGTGAATTGTGCGCCTAAAGGTTTGGAAAATAAATTTTACGCAAAATTATTCCAGGCCTTGCGCATTGAGGTAAATGATGAACTTGGAGCTTTGAAGGAATTTTTGGAACAATCGGCCGAATTAATTGCCAGCGGTGGGAGACTCGTAGTGATCTCCTATCACTCGCTAGAGGACAGGTTGGTTAAAAATTTTATGCGTGCCGGGAATTTTGAAGGGGAAATCGGGAAGGATTTTTATGGGAACCCCATCGTGCCATTTAAAGCAATTACTAAAAAACCCATGACGGCGAGTGAAGAAGAAATCAACAGAAATAACCGGGCACGTAGCGCCCGGCTGAGAATTGCGGAAAAAATCTAATGGAAAAAGAAAACAGCGGAAGTAACACAAAGAAAACCGGAAAGACAAACTCTTTCAGCAGTATCCTGGGGGGAGGGTTCCTTACCCGTGAAACAACGGCCAAACACCTTCCCTTCCTGCTTTTCCTGGCATTTCTGGCAGTGATTTACATCGGAAACTCTTATTATGCTGAAAAGAACATCCGAAGGATCGAACGACTGCAACACGAATTAAAGGAATACAGGTACGAGTACATCTTTACCCGTTCCAAACTCATGCAAAATACACGGCAATCAAAAGTTGCCGAAAAACTGAAAGACAAGGGGATCAAAGAATCAACCGTTCCACCAAATAAAATTTATGTTGAAGAATAATGGCTAAAAACGTTAAATCAGACATATTGTGGAGGGTCTTCCTGGTTTACATGGGAATGTTCCTGTTTGGACTGGCAATCATTGTCAAGATTATCTATATCCAGTTGGCCCAAGGGAGGCAACTCCTTGATAAGGCTGAAGTGCAATCGTTGGAATATTTCAATGTGGAAGCTGTCAGGGGTAATATTTGTGCAGCCGACGGCAGTCTGCTGGCCACTTCAGTACCTATTTTCGATTTGCGTATGGATGTAGCTTCACCACTGATCTCCAATGCCTATTTCCAGAATCATGTAGATGAACTGGCCCGCAAACTGGCCGGACTTTTTAAGAATAAATCATCCTGGGAATTTAAAAAAGAGCTCCTCTCAGAAAGGAAAAAAGGAAACCGCTACTTTTTACTGAAGCGCGATGTTACCTACGAACAATTGAAGCTGGTCCGCAATTTCCCCATCCTCGACAGAGGCAAATACAAAGGAGGCCTGATCATCATACCTAAAACCAAAAGGCAGAAGCCTTATGGCATGTTGGCCGAACGAACCATCGGCTATGAAAACCGGGAAGAGGATCTTTTTGTAGGCATGGAAGGAGCCTATGCCGATTACCTGGGTGGTAAAAACGGTAAACAGCTTAGAAGAAAGATCAACAATGGCGACTGGGTGCCGGTATTTGACGAGAATGAAATAGAACCTGAGAACGGGAAAGACATCATCACCACCATTGACCTGAACCTGCAGGATGTGGCTGAATCCTCTCTTTACAATCACCTGGTGGAGCACCAGGCGGAATGGGGTTGTGCCCTCCTGATGGAAGTAGAAACCGGTGAGGTTAAAGCCATCGCTAACCTGACCCGTGATCCAAAAACCGGAACCTACAAAGAATTATACAATTATGCTGTTGGCTGGAGCATTGAACCCGGTTCCACTTTCAAGTTACCATCCATGATTGCTTTGTTCGAGGAAGGATTGGATAACCTTGAAGATACCATAGATATTGGAAAGGGGTATGCTGTTTATTCCGGCTTGACCATACAGGATGTACACGGCATCAGGGATGGGCGGGTTTCCATCCGGGAAGTTTTCGAAAAATCTTCAAATGCAGGGGTCTCCAGGCTTGTTTACGAAAAATTTAAAGATCATCCACAAAAATTCATTGATCAATTGTATGACATGTCTTTGAACGAAAAAACCGGTGTTGACATACCTGGAGAAGGTGAACCCTTAATCAAAAATACCAAAAACAAAAGCTGGTCAGCCGTTTCGTTGCCTTTTATGTCGATCGGTTACGAATTGAGGTTAACGCCACTTCAGATTCTTACATTTTATAATGCTGTTGCCAACGACGGCAGGATGGTGAAACCCATTTTTGTGAAAGGAATATGGGAATCGGGTAAACAGGTCGAAGAATTCAAAACAGAAGTAATCAATAAATCGATCTGTTCTGATAAATCCATCGAAAAAGCCAAAAAGCTCCTGGAAGGAGTGGTTCAGGACGGAACGGCAACCAGCCTGAAGAATTCGGTTTATAAAATTGCCGGGAAAACCGGGACGGCGCAAATTGCTGCCCAAAACCTCGGTTACGACAAACGGAATTACAACGCTTCTTTTGTGGGTTATTTCCCGGCCAACAATCCTAAGTTCTCATGTATTGTGGTGGTGAGTAAGCCCAGCACCGGAAGGTATTACGCCAGTTCTGTTGCAGTTCCGGTTTTCAAGGAAATTGCTGACAAAGTGTATGCAACCAACCTGGATATTCAGCAAAATCAGGAAATTGAAATGAAAGGACATCGGGTGGCTTATCCCATTTATGCAACAGGCTACCTGGAAGAACTAAGGCACATTTACGAATCACTCGATATTCCGCTTGATACTGCCAGTACGAATGCCGAATGGGCCATTGCCCTGAAGGCTGACAGCGCCGTCAGGCTCGATGCCCGCATCATCCATGAGGGACTTGTTCCCAATGTGAAAGGGATGGGCGCCAGGGATGCGGTTTACGTGCTGGAAAATCTCGGTTTAAGTGTGAAAATAAAAGGACGTGGATTTGTGAAGGAGCAGTCGATTGAAGCGGGAACAAGGATCAAAAAAGGGATTCAGATAACTTTGGTATTAGCGGTATAGGATTTGAAAAAACTCAGTGAAATAACGGAAGGAATAAAAATTCTTAAAACAACCGGACCACTGGATGTCAAAATCAGTGCGGTAGAGTTCGATTCGAGGCAGGTCGCCCCCGATTGCATTTTTGTTGCTGTAAAAGGTTCACAAGTCGATGGCCATATTTTCATTGATAAAGCCATCGAAATGGGGGCTACGGTGATCGTTTGCAATACTTTGCCAAAGAATCTCAAAACAAAAATAACTTACCTGCAAGTGGAAGATACAAGCATCGTGCTTGGGAAAATGGCATCCAACTTTTTTGACAATCCTTCAGGCAGGTTGATCCTGGTTGGTGTTACAGGAACAAATGGGAAAACGACCATCGCCAACCTGTTGTATGGGCTCTTCAGAAAGCTCGGATACAAGGCTGGCGTTCTTTCCACCATTGAAAACAAAATTGAAGAGCAGGTGATAGGTGCCACACACACCACCCCCGACCCGGTTCAGATGAATAACCTGATGGGCAGGATGGTAGAGTCGGGCTGCACGCATTGCTTCATTGAATCAAGCTCTCATGCGATTCATCAAAACAGGATTGCAGGTTTGCACTTTGATGGGGGCATTTTTACCAACATCACCCACGACCACCTGGATTACCATAAAACCTTTGATGAATACATCAAGGCGAAAAAGAAATTTTTTGATGAACTGCCATCTGATGCCTTTGCGCTGACCAATGTTGACGACCGTAACGGTTTGGTCATGATCCAGAACACCAAAGCCCTGAAAAAAACCTACAGCCTGAAATCGATCAGCGACTTCAAAGCCCGTATCATAGAAAACCAGTTTGAGGGTCTGCAACTCAGCATCGACGGGAAAGAATTGTGGTGCAAACTTGTGGGAGAGTTCAACGCTTATAACCTGCTGGCTGTTTATGGCGCAGCTGTATTGTTGGGCGAGGATCCTGACAGGGTGCTTACCACCCTGAGTGCGCTTGAAGTGGTGGAAGGGCGGTTCGACTATTTCATTTCACCCAATAAAATTGTTGGGATTGTTGATTATGCCCACACACCCGATGCCTTGGAAAATGTGCTGAAAACGATCAATGCGATCAGGACACGGAATGAAAAACTAATCACCATTGTAGGTGCAGGTGGAGACCGCGATCCTCAAAAACGAAAGTTGATGGGAGGTATTGCCGGCCGGATGAGTGACAAGGTGATCATTACCTCGGACAATCCAAGGTCGGAGGACCCGGATGCAATCATCGATCAAATCTACCATGGACTGGATCCTGAGCACAAAGCCAGAGCCATTTGCATAACCCGCAGGCGCGACGCCATCAAAACAGCCAGTTTACTTGCCGAACCGGGAGATATCATTTTGCTGGCCGGCAAAGGCCATGAAAATTACCAGGAGATCAAGGGTGTAAAGTACCCATTTAATGATAAAGTTATTCTTCAGGAATTCCTGATGATTAAACCGACTAACAACTAAGGGATGTTTTATTATTTGTTCACATATTTGGATAATGCTTTTGACCTGCCCGGTGCGGGAGTATTTCAATATATCTCTTTTCGGGCGGCAGCAGCAGTTATCACATCCCTGATCATTTCACTGCTGTTTGGTAAACGCCTCATCAATATGCTGGTAAAAAAGCAGGTGGGTGAGACGATCCGAGATCTCGGACTGGAAGGACAAAGCGAGAAGAAAGGCACACCCACCATGGGCGGTCTGATCATCCTGGGAGCCATCCTGGTCCCGACACTGTTTTTCGCCAAGCTTGACAACATCTATATCCTGTTGATGATCTTCACAACCGTTTGGCTCGGGCTGATCGGTTTTATCGATGACTACATCAAGGTCTTCAAGAAAAACAAAAAAGGACTTGCCGGAAAATTCAAAATTTACGGGCAGATCACACTCGGATTGGTGGTCGGTTTGACCATGTACTTCAATGAAAGCATTGTTATCCGGGAAAAAATCAGTCCCGAAAAGCTCATCCAAACCAATGAAAACGGTGAGATTGTCCGGATCACTGATCCCACGATGAAATTCTCGAAAGTAACTATAAAATCAACAAAAACGACCATTCCGTTTTTCAAGAATAATGAAGCGGATTATTCAAGGCTGCTGGCTTTTTTGGGAGAAGGCTATAAAAAGTGGGCTTTTCTGATCTTCATTCCCATTGTCATCCTGATCATTACAGGTGTTTCCAACGGAGCCAACCTGACAGATGGAATTGACGGACTGGCGACCGGGGTATCAGCGATCATCGGTGCAACGCTTGGCATCCTGGCCTGGGTATCGGGTAATATTGTATTTGCCGATTACCTGAACATTATGTACCTGCCCGATACAGGCGAGCTGACCATATTTGTAAGTGCTTTTGTCGGTGCTTGCATCGGGTTCCTGTGGTATAACTCCTACCCTGCCCAGGTTTTTATGGGCGATACCGGTAGTTTGGCCATAGGCGGGATCATTGCCGTATTCGCCATCCTGATCCGGAAGGAATTCTTAATACCCATTTTATGTGGAATATTCGTGGTTGAGAGCCTTTCGGTAGTACTGCAGGTAAGCTATTTTAAATACACAAAAAGAAAATACGGTGCAGGCAGACGGATTTTTAAAATGTCGCCCCTGCACCACCATTTCCAGGTAATGGGTTACCCTGAACCAAAGATCGTTCAGCGCTTCCTGATCGTGGGAATCATGTTGGCAGTGTTTACGATCATAACGTTAAAACTAAGATAATGAACCTTGGCAAAGAGGCTGGTCATACTGGGAGCGGGAGAAAGCGGTGTTGGAGCTGCTTTACTGGGAAAGAAACAGGGATTTGATGTTTTTGTCTCGGATTTTGGAAACATAAAGAAAAAATATAAAGACGTTCTTTCACAGGCTGAAATCAAATTTGAGGAAGGCGGTCACACAACCCACTTAATCCTTGATGCGGATGAGGTTATTAAAAGTCCGGGCATACCGGATGATATTCCGATCATCAGGCAATTCAGGCAGGCGGGTATTGATGTGATTTCGGAAATTGAATTTGCCGGGCGATACACAAATGCAAAAAAAGTCTGCATCACGGGTTCCAACGGGAAAACCACTACTGCACTGCTCACCCACCACATTTTAATCAAAGCAGGACTGAATGCTGGGTTGGGCGGAAACGTGGGTAAGAGTTTTGCATGGCTGGTGTCCGAGCATGACTTCGACTATTACGTTTTGGAGATCAGTAGTTTCCAGTTGGATGGCATGTACCGGTTCAAGGCAGATATTGCGGTATTAATGAACATCACACCTGACCATCTGGACCGTTACGACTACGATTTTCACAAGTATACCGGGTCGAAGTTCAGGATCATCCGCAACCAAACCGAAGAAGATGCATTTATTTTTTGTATGGATGATCCGGTGATCATGGAAAATATAGGCAAATCCCAAATCAGGAGCAGGTTGTATCCTTTCTCAATTAAAAGGACCGTGGAAAACGAAGGAGCATATTTAGACGGGAACAAAATAAACATCAATATAGAACCAAAATTTTATAAAATGACGCTTGAAAATTTAGCACTACAGGGTAAACACAACATTTACAATTCGATGGCTGCAAGCATTGCAGCCCGGATTTTGGACATCAGGAAGGATGTTATCAAGGAGAGCCTTTCCGATTTCAAAAATGTTGAACACCGGCTCGAATTTGTCGCCCGGATTCATGGAATCGATCTGATCAACGATTCAAAAGCTACCAACGTAAATTCTACCTGGTATGCGCTGGAGAGCATGAACAGCCCGGTGGTTTGGATTGCGGGAGGTATTGACAAAGGGAACGACTATTCCATTTTGAAAGAGCTCGTCAGGACAAAGGTGAAAGCCATCATTTGCCTGGGGAAAGACAACAAAAAGTTGCTGAACTCTTTCAAGGGGGTTGTAAACACCATCGCTGAAACCACTTCGATGGACGAAGCGGTTTCACTGGGAATGAATTTCGGTAAAAAGGACGATGTAATACTGTTGTCGCCGGCCTGCGCCAGTTTCGACCTGTTTGAAAATTACGAGGAAAGGGGAAAGAAATTCAAGGAAGCCGTGAGGAAATTATAACCGTTTAAAATTTTAAACCATGCAATACCTGCTCAGCAAAATCAAAGGGGATAAAATCATCTGGCTGGTGGTGATCATCCTGTCGGTGTTTTCCCTGCTCGCTGTTTACAGCTCCACCGGCACCCTGGCCTATAAATACCAGGGTGGGAACACCGAATACTACATGATCAAACACTTCATCATCCTGTTGCTTGGTTTATTCCTGATGTACCTGGCCCACCTGGTGAAATACACCTATTTCTCACGCATATTCCAGGTAGCTCTTTGGGTTGCAATTCCCTTGCTACTGCTGACGCTATTTTTCGGTTTGAACCTGAATGAAGCCAGGCGTGTTTTACCATTACCATTCGGCTTGACATTTCAAACTTCCGACCTGGCTAAACTGACCCTGATCATGTACCTAGCACGAATGCTAACCAAGCGCCAGGAAAACATCAAGGATTTCAAGTCGGCATTTTTACCCATTGTGATCCCGGTGCTGATCGTTTGTTTTTTAATATTGCCCGCCAATTTCTCGACTGCCGCCATTTTATTTTCAACCAGCCTGGTATTGATGTTCATCGGCCGGGTCAGCCTCAGGCACATTTTTTCAATGATCGGCATTGGGGTTGTGATTATGCTGATCATGGTACTCGTTGCCAAATCTTATCCTTCCCTTCTGCCCCGTGTTGACACGTGGATCAGCCGGGTTGAAAGTTTCGGTGATAAGGATGGTGAGGACAACTACCAGGTGGAGCAGGCCAAAATCGCCATTGCCAAAGGTGGAATTTTCGGATTAATGCCCGGGAACAGCGAACAACGGAATTTTTTGCCCCACCCCTATTCCGATTTTATTTTTGCGATCATTATTGAAGAATACGGATTGATTGGAGGAATACTGATCATATTTCTCTACCTGATCTTACTGTTTCGAGCTGTAAAAATTGTAACCAAATGCCCCCGCAACTTTGGCGCCTTCCTGACCATCGGGGTGGCCTTCAGCCTGGTGTTCCAGGCGATGATCAACATGGCGGTGGCAGTTCATTTGCTGCCTGTTACCGGGCAAACCCTTCCTCTGGTAAGCATGGGGGGCACGTCACTCTGGTTTACCAGTATTTCCATCGGAATTATTCTGAGTGTGAGTAAAGAAATTGAAAATAATCCCGAAGATGCTATACAATTCCAACCGGTCGAAGCTTAAAGCCATCATCAGCGGTGGTGGTACGGGAGGACACATCTTCCCGGCAATAGCCATTGCGAATACACTTAAAAAAAGGGTTCCTGAAGCCGAAATATTGTTTATCGGAGCCAGGGATAAAATGGAAATGGAAAAAGTACCTGCCGCCGGTTATCCCATTGAAGGATTATGGATCAGTGGTTTGCAGCGCAAATTGACATGGCAGAACTTGGCTTTTCCGGTTAAAGTTATCAGTAGTTTAAATAAAGCAAAAAAAATAATTAACCGTTTTAAACCGGATGTAGTTATTGGTGTAGGCGGATTTGCAAGCGGGCCGACACTGAGGGCAGCCACCGGTGTAAAAATTCCGGCGCTTATACAGGAACAAAATTCATATCCGGGAATCACCAATAAGTTACTGGCCAAAAGGGTGGATAGGATTTGTGTTGCTTATGAGGGAATGGAGAAGTATTTCCCTGAAGAAAAAATCGTGTTGACCGGTAATCCGGTCAGGCAGGAAGTGATCGATATAGCAGGTAAAAAATCTGAAGCAGTAGAATTCTTTGGGTTGGATACTACACAAAAAATATTGCTTGTGATTGGTGGTAGCTTGGGCGCTTTGGCTGTTAATAAAGGAGTTTTGGCCAATCTTGAAAATTTCAGAAAAAACAATATCCAGGTCATTTGGCAAACCGGTAAATATTTTTACCCAACTGCGACTACCGAGACTTCAACAATGGACCTGACCGGTATTCGGATCATTGCATTCATCGATCGAATGGACTTTGCCTACGCCGCTGCCGATGTGATCATTTCAAGGGCCGGTGCAATTGCCATCTCTGAAATTTGCGCCGTGGCTAAGCCTACCATCTTTGTTCCATTGCCAACAGCAGCCGAAGACCACCAGCGAAAAAATGCCCAGGCACTTGTCGACAAACATGCGGCCATTTTGATCCCAAACCATGAAGTTCAGGATAAGTTGCAAGAAACAGTAACGGATCTGATAAAAAATGATCAGCAACAGGTTGAATTTATTTCGAACCTGAAAAAACTTGCTATCAAGGATGCCAGCGAACGGATCGTGGATGAAATATTGAAACTTATAAAACAGGCATAAGTGATCGACCTTAAAAACATAAAAAATATCTATTTCCTGGGCATTGGCGGCATCGGGATGAGTGCCCTGGCAAGGTATTTCAAATTGCTTGGAAAGATAGTTTCCGGCTATGATCGCACACAAACCGAACTTACGGATCAGTTGCAGGCAGAAGGAATCGAGATTCACTTTGAAGACAATTTAAACTTAATCCCTGAAAATATTGAGCTGGTAATTGTCACCCCGGCCATTCCAAAATCACTGAAAGAACTTCAATTCTTAAGGGAGAAAGAAATTCCTGTTCTAAAAAGGGCTGAGGCATTGGGCTGGATCACAGACAGAAAAAAAACGATAGCGGTCTCCGGCACGCATGGAAAAACTAGTGTTTCAGCAATGATCGCCCATATTCTTCATCATTCAAAGCTGGGTTGTCATGCATTCCTGGGTGGGATCGCAAAAAACTACAACAGCAATTTGATACTGTCGAAAAAAACCGAATGGGTTGTTGCTGAAGCCGATGAATTCGACCGCTCATTTTTACACTTAAATCCCGATATTGAGATCATTACCTCCATGGATGCCGATCATCTTGACATCTATGGCACTTTGCAAAACCTGACGGATTCATTCAGCCAGTTTGCCGGGAAGATCAGGAAAAACGGAATATTGTTATTGAAAAAAGGCCTTCAGCTTAACCTGCCCGACTTGCGTGATTTCACATGTTACCGTTATGCTATTGATGAGGAGGCTGATTTTTATGCGACGAATATTATTTTAAAAAATGGATTTTATCAATTTGACCTGGCTATGCCCGGATCGGTCATTGAGTCCATTGACCTGGGAATCCCCGGCTTATTGAATGTTGAAAATGCAGTTGCTGCAATTGCTGCTGCACATCTGGCAGGCGCGGGTGAAACTGAAATAAAAAGTGCAATTTCCAAATTTACCGGCATTAAAAGGCGTTTCGATATCCGGTTCCGCAATGACGATATCGTGTACATTGACGATTATGCGCATCATCCCGAGGAGATCAGGAGGACCGTTTTATCGGTAAGGCAGATTTTTCCCGGGAAAAAAATACTGGGAGTTTTTCAACCCCACCTGTACAGCCGGACAAGAGATTTTGCTGAAGACTTTGCCAAAAGCCTTGGCCTGCCCGATGAAGTAATTTTGCTACCCATTTATCCTGCAAGGGAGGAACCCATAACGGGTATTTCATCCCGGACAATCCTTGATTTCATGGATCAAAGCAAAAGTTACGTCAGCTCAAAAGCCGGATTATTAAAAGATTTAGAGAGTAAAATATTTGACATTCTCCTCACTATGGGTGCAGGGGATATTGACCAACTGGTGAAACCAATAGAAAAATATTTGCAACAACGCTCAAAAAATTAATGCTATGAAACGGGTTTTAAATATTACCATCTGGATTGCCCTCATCAGCGGTATTTTTGCCCTGGTTGGGTTCATCGATGCCGAACATAAGAAGATATCCTGCAAAGACGTTGACATTCTCATCGATTACCAAAACGGGGATCCCCTTGTCTTTAAACATGAAGTTGAGCTTGTTTTGAACAAACAGTTCGACACACTTGTAGGACGTAAATTTAACGATATCGACCTACCCCGCCTGGAAAACCGGCTGAGAGATATCCCTGCCGTAGAAAAAGCGGACATTTATACGACGATTACCGGCAGCTTGAAAGTGAGGATAAAACAACGGACTCCAATCCTGAAATTGATCGACCGGAAAAATGAAAATTACTACGTTGATAAATTTGGAAAACTTTTTAAAACGGCTCCCGGGGCATCTAACAGGGTGATTGTTGTAAACGGTTATATCGACAAACCTGAACCTGACACCTCTAAAACAGCCGTGAATAAAGAGGTTGAGCTTATCGCACAGATTTTGGAAATGGTAAATTTTATCCGTAATGACGATTTTTTAAACGCGCAGATCGAGCAAATTTACGTTACCCGGAATAGAGAATTTGAACTTGTACCAAAAGTTGGACGGCAATTAATTATTTTTGGAGGCATAAATGATATGGAAAAGAAATTCGAAAAACTGCTTGTTTTTTACCGTCAGGGAATCAATAAAAAAGGATGGGATCAATATAAAACCATCAATCTGAAATATGAGAACCAGGTAGTTTGCTCGAAGAATTAATATAATTGAATCATAATGAAAGCTTCAGAAATCATCGTTGGCCTCGATATCGGAACCACTAAAATCGCTGCTATCGTCGGGCGCAGAAATGAATTGGGGAAAATTGAAATTCTGGGTCATGGCAAAACCGAATCGATCGGTGTTAAAAGGGGTGTTGTCTCCAATATCGAAAATACGGTCAATTCCATCCGCACAGCCATTGAAGAGGCTTCGCAGAAAGCAGGTGTGAACATCAAATACGTCAATGTAGGCATTGCAGGGCAGCACATCAAAAGTATCCAGCACAGGGGCGGCATCATCCGCGAAAATTATGATAACGAAATCAGCAAGTCGGATGTAGAAACACTGCTCAACAACATGTATAACCTCAATATGAGCCCCGGGGAAGAGATCATCGATGTGATCGCGCAGGAATATATTGTGGATGACGAACAGGGGATCAAACAACCTGTGGGTATGCTCGGCAACAGCCTCGAAGCCAATTTTCATATCATCATCGGCCAGACAACGGCAGCCAAAAACATTTTCAAATGTGTAACCAAAGCCGACCTGGAAGTGGTGGACCTGATACTGGAACCAATAGCTTCGGCAGAAGCTGTCCTGAGTGAGGAAGAAAAAGAAGCCGGTGTAGTGTTGGTAGACATCGGAGGCGGCACAACCGATATGGCCATTTTTCAGGATGGTATCATACGCCACACGGCTGTTATTCCATTCGGCGGTGATGTAATTACCGAAGATGTGAAGGAAGGTTGTACCATCATCCGCAAACATGCCGAAGAACTGAAAGTAAAATTCGGTTCTGCACTGGCCAGTGAAAACAGGTCAGATGAAATCGTTGCGATCCCGGGCTTACGCGGCCGGCCACCCAAGGAGATCAGCCTGAAAAACCTCGCCAGCATTATCCAGGCCCGGATGGAAGAGATCGTCGAACACGTATATTATGAAATTAAAAATTCGGGATATGAAAAGAAACTGATCGCCGGAATCGTGCTTACCGGAGGTGGTGCGTTGCTTAAACATATAACCCAATTGACCGAGTTTATTACTGGAATGGACACTCGGATCGGCTATCCCAACGAACACCTGTCGAACGATGTGAGTGAAGAACTTGCAAGCCCTATGTATGCTACCGGTATTGGCCTGGTGATCGAAGGGATGAAGAGGTATTATCAAGAGACTGAAAAAGAAACATCCTTTAAGGAGGAGAAAATTGATGAGGAGGAAGAAGAAAGCCATGAAGCAGAGGAAAAAACACCCAGATCAATGAACTTCCTGAAAAAAATCCAGGATTTCTTTGAAAAGGATGACATTTAAAAATTAAAATTCCCTCATATACGCTAATATTTACAAAACTTTTTTTGTTGGACATTCAAATCAATTGAAATTGATCCATACATATTTGTGCCAAATTGTAATTTTTTTCAAATGAAAGCGGGTTAATTAATTAACATTGATTTTGTTGAAAAAAATTAAAGACGGCCAAAGTGAGAGCAACTATAAATTTTACTTTTAAAACAAAAAACATGGAACCTATGCTAAAATTCGATTTGCCTAAAAACCAGTCATCTATCATCAAAGTGATCGGAGTCGGAGGAGGTGGTAATAATGCCGTATCCCATATGTTTCAGCAAGGAATTGCGGGTGTAGATTTTATTATTTGCAACACCGATGCGCAGGCCATGGAAGCCAGTCCGGTTCCCACCAAAATACAATTGGGTTCCAGGGGCCTGGGTGCCGGCTCTATTCCAGCAGTCGGGAAAGAGGCTGCCATTGAAAACATTGAAGACATCAAACAAATCCTCGATAAAAATACCAAAATGCTTTTCATCACCGCCGGAATGGGCGGTGGTACCGGAACAGGAGGAGCTCCCGTTATTGCTGAAACAGCCAAAGAACTGGGAATCCTTACCGTGGGTATCGTTACCCTTCCTTTCTCCTTCGAAGGCAGGAAAAGGAGAATGCAGGCCGATGCAGGCCTTGAAGAATTGAGAAAGCATGTCGACACCCTGTTAATCATCTCTAATGACAAACTTCGCGAAGTTCACGGCGACCTGAAATTATCCGAAGCGTTCCGGAAAGCGGACAATATTTTAACCGTTGCTGCAAAAGGGATTGCAGAAATCATCACCGTTACAGGTTATATCAACGTGGATTTTGAAGATGTTAAAACCGTGATGAAAGACAGCGGTACTGCCATTATGGGCTCGGCTATTGCAGAGGGTGAAAACAGGGCCATCACTGCAGTTGAACAAGCGCTGGCGTCTCCATTGCTTAACGACAACCAGATCAAGGGCGCTGACAATATTTTATTGTACATTGCTTCGGGTGAAGAGGAAATCACCATGGACGAAGTAATGGAAATTACTGATTTCATTCAGAACGAAGCGGGCCAGAATGCAGAAATTATCTGGGGAAACGGTAAAGATTCGAACTTGGGAAATAAAATCAGCATTACCCTGGTTGCCACCGGCTTTAAAACGGATGAAAATACCGGCATTTACAGGGCGCAAAAGAGGATTGTTCATCCGTTGACATCGGGCCCGAAAGAAGAACCAAAAAGCACCACCACTTCCAGGATCAAAGGGCCGATCACTGAAATAACCCTGCTCCCGCTGGCGGATCAGGAAAATAAGCCGACGACAGAAACAGCCAAAGTTACAAACGAGAATAAGGTAACCGAGCAAAAGCAAATTTCAGAAATCACGCTGAAAAAAGATATTGAGACTAAACCGGAATTCAAAAATCCGGAGGTGGAAAAGTATGAATTTAATTTTCAGTCAACAAGGATAGTTAAAGAAAAAGACAGAAGCATTCCATATGAAATTGAACGGGAAGAAATAGAAAAAAAATCAAAGGAGCGGATCCAAAAGCTAAAGGATTTGAGTATTAAGATCCGTACCCCGTCCGAAATCGAGGAAATGGAGAACACGCCGGCCTACATCCGCAGGAATGTTGAACTGAATGAGGTCAGGCACTCATCAGATACTGAAATTTCAAGATTTACCCTGTCGGAAGGAAGGGACAAAAAACCGGAAATCAACACCAACAATTCCTTTCTCCACGACAACGTGGATTGATGATTATCCGATCCTGAGCAATTGATTTGATCCTTTTTAATTAATTTTGATGTTGATTTATCATTCAACAACAAATGGTTATGAACCTCGAAAAAACAATCAACGACGACATCAAGGCCGCCATGCTAAGCAAGGACAAAAGGAAGCTCGAAGCCCTGCGGGCAGTGAAATCGGCAATTCTTTTGGCAAAGACGGAGAAGGGTTCGGAAGGAAATATTGGTGACGATACCGGGATAAAGATACTTCAAAAACTTGTTAAGCAAAGAAAGGAATCGGCTGAGATTTATCAGGCTCAGGGAAGAAATGACCTTGCCGAAGAAGAGCGTTTCCAGTTATCGGTCATCGAAAAGTACCTACCAGCGCAAATGAACGAAGCGGATGTCCGCAAAATCATCCAAGAAATCATTTCAGCAACAGGTGCTGCTTCCATCAAAGATATGGGCAAAGTGATGGGAGCCGCCACCAAACAACTTGCGGGAAAAGCCGATAATAAACTCATATCGGGAATTGTAAAGGAATTGCTTGGGCAGTGAGGTAGATCCTATAATTACTTATTTGCTGCTGTCCCCAATTGACCTTTAAAAAAAAGTTCAAGGATGGTAGAGATTTTGCCGGGGGAGGTTGGGGAAAAAGGATATCACCGGCTTTCAATTCAAGGTGATGACCGGGATTGAAAAACACCTTGCCATTTCTGCTGATCGCCGGTAAAATAAATATCCTCGCGGCAGAGCCAAGAGGTATTTAAAAGGAATGGATTATTACCCTAATCGCTGCAAGCAGCGGGGAATATGACCCCGAGATCCCGGTACATTGCGATATCGGGATCAGTTCGACTTTGTTATTTCAGTTCACTATCGTTTCTGAAATAACAGTCTCACTGATTTACCTGGTATTTGTAAAACTCACACTCCAAAATTGTTTTCCCGATTACAGTTACGAGACCTTTGCAAGATAAAATACTTATGAACAGTTTATGGTTAGAAGGTTTGATAAGTTTTTCATGTAAGAATCGAGAGAAAA
>JAFGBL010000067.1 GCA_016933115.1 Bacteroidales bacterium
ATACGATTCGGGGCTGGCTCCGGGAGGTATCATCACATTGATCTGGAAACGGTCGCCTGCAATTTTTTCTACAAAATATTTCTGGGGCAAAATGCTTACGGTAATGATCCGTTTCTCCTGTTTTTTTTGTGATTCATTACTGCAACTAAAAACCAAAGATAAAATCAGCAGAACAGCCAGCCATTTTATTCGATTGCACAGGTATTTTATTTCTCTAATTATTGCATTCATTGCAAGTGCCGATTATTAAAAAATTGCTGTTTTTTTTGATAAAGCCTTCAGGCAAATTAAAGTCGCTCATAACGATGTCAGTCAAACAAATAGTCTTGCCACATTCGGTACAGCTAAAATGCAGGTGGTCATCCGGTTTTTTTTTGATCACATATTTTGTTACCATAGCCTCAGTAGCAACCGGATGGATGATCCCGTTTTCGACAAATGTTCGAAGTGTGCGGTAAACAGTTGCCCGGTCACAAAGGTTGCCCAGCTTTTCCTGTATCTCTTTTTCAGAAAGGGCAGTTTCAGTTGTTATTAGAACATTTAGTATTTCAACCCTTCCCGAAGTTTTATTTAAGCCATATTTTTTTAATACGTCTGTTGAAGTCATAAATGCGACATTGTTGCAAAAATACAATAATATATTAAGCTGATAAGAAAAAGTTTTATGGGATTAAGATTTTTCTATTTTCTCTTTCAGGAATAATGCAGTAAAGGAGGATGATTTTAGAGCCATGGCTTCTGGATTGCCTTCAAATACAATTTCACCGCCATTTTCACCTCCATCCGGCCCCAGGTCAATGATCCAGTCTGCACATTTGATCACTTCCATATTGTGCTCGATGACGATGATGGTATGGCCTTTTTCAATCAGGGCATCAAAGGCTTTCAACAGGTTCGAAATGTCATGAAAATGCAAGCCGGTTGTAGGTTCATCAAAAATAAAGAGGGTGGGGGCCTCGGAGGAACCTTTGGAAAGGAAATAAGCCAGTTTCACGCGCTGAGCTTCACCACCGCTCAGTGTGCTTGAGGACTGGCCCAATCCAAGATAACCAAGCCCGACATCCTGCAATGGTTTGAGCTTTTCTATTATTTTATGCTCGGCTGAAGAGGGTTTCATGTTGTTCCCGAAAAAGTCAATAGCCTGGTTGATGGTCATGTTCAGGATGTCGTTAATGTCCTTGTTGTGATACTTAACATCCAGTACCTCTTCCTTGAAACGTTTACCGCCGCATTCGTCGCAGGTCAGATAAATATCGGCCATAAATTGCATTTCAATTTTAACCACACCTTCTCCTTCGCAGTGTTCGCATCGTCCGCCTTCAATGTTAAACGAAAAATAGCCGGGTTTATATCCGCGCATACGCGAGATTGGCTGACTGGCAAAAAGGGAACGGATATCATCATAAGCTTTGACATAGGTGGCAGGATTGGAACGGGTCGATCTTCCGATTGGGTTCTGATCGACAAATTCAATATTCGAAATTCTGTTGTAATCACCGTTCAAAAGGTCATACTTCCCTGTTTTATTGGCATAACCACCATACATTTTCTTAAGTACCGGATAAAGAATATTTTTGAGTAAAGTGGATTTACCTGAACCACTGACTCCAGTAATTACCGAAAATACATTCAGGGGAAATTTGACATCAATTCCTTTTAAATTATTTTCCCTGGCGCCTTTCACTTCAATATATTCCTTCCACGACCGGCGCCTTGCAGGAACCTGTATACCCAGATTTTTAGTCAGGTATTGGGATGTGAGGCTGGTTTCATTTTTAACAAGTTCGTCAAATGTTCCCTGGAAAATCAGTTGTCCGCCATTGACTCCTGCAAGAGGCCCGATATCGATAATCTGATCGGATTGTTTGATAATTTCTTCGTCATGTTCAACCACAATGACGGTATTTCCATTATCCCTGAGTTGTTTAAGCACCCTGATGAGCCTGTTGGTGTCCCTGGGATGCAGGCCGATACTTGGTTCATCCAGAATGTATAGCGACCCTACGAGGCTGCTCCCCAGTGAGGTAGCAAGGTTGATCCGTTGTGATTCACCACCCGATAAAGTATTGGAAAGCCTGTTTAAGGTCAGATAACCCAGCCCGACATCCTGAAGGAATTGAAGCCTTGAATTGATCTCAGTCAAAAGTCTTTCAGCTATTTTTTTATCGTGGCTATTGAGTTTTAAATCATTGAAAAATTCTGCCAGGTCATTCAGCGTCATTACTACCAGTTCACTGATCGATCTACCGTTTATTTTTACGAACTGCGCATCTTTTCTCAAGCGGGTACCCCTGCACTCCGGACAAATTGTCTTTCCGCGATACCGTGAAAGCATCACGCGGTATTGAATTTTATAGGTTTGCTCTTCCACATATTTAAAAAAATCATTGAGCCCGTAAAAATGTTCATTGCCTGACCACAACAATTCCCGCTGTGCCTCGCTCAATTGATATATCGGTTTGTGAATAGGAAAATTGAATTTATATGCATTTTTAACAAGTTGTTCCTTCCATTCACTCATTTTTTCTCCTTTCCAGCAAACAATGGCATCATCATAAACGGAAAGGCCCTTATTGGGAATAATCAGGTCAGGGTCAATACCGATGACGCTTCCAAAGCCTTCGCAGGTTTTACAGGCACCATAAGGATTATTAAAACTGAAAAGGTTCACCGAAGGCTCCTCGAATGTCAGACCATCAGCTTCAAATTTATTCGAAAAGGTTTCTGTTTTAACCTTTCCACCTCCATCGATTTCAATAAAACAGGAGCCATGACCTTCATAGAATGCAGTTTGAACCGAATCGGCAACCCTGGAACGAAAATCATAATCATAATCACCCATGACCAGCCTATCGATGACCAGGAAAAGATCCTTTGATGAATTCACTTTGTTCTCCTGTAAAGCCTCATCAATTCGAATGATCTCATTGCCTATCCTGATCCTGCTGAACCCCTGTTGCAACAGAACGGATAATTGATCCTCAACAGACCTTTCCTTCGAAACTTCGATTATACAAAAAATAATAACCTTTGAATCAGAACTTTGAGAAAAGATATAATCGGTTACATCCGAAACAGAATGCCGTTTTACCGGTTTATTTGAAACTGGCGAGTAAGTAATCCCGATTCTTGCGAACAATAGCTTTAAGTATTCATAAATTTCAGTCGTAGTCCCAACTGTAGACCTGGAATTCCTGATGTTGACTTTCTGTTCGATGGCAATGGCTGGTGCGATACCTTTTATATAATCCACTTCAGGTTTGCTCATGCGACCGAGGAATTGCCTGGCATAAGCACTCAGGCTTTCCACATATCGGCGTTGTCCGTCAGCAAACAAGGTATCAAACGCAAGAGATGATTTCCCCGATCCGCTTAAACCCGTTATAACATTGAGTTTATTTTTAGGAATTGCAAGGTTTAAATTTTTCAAATTGTGAACCCTGGCCCCTTTAATAATTATAAACTTTCGTGGATCGAGATTTTCAAGTTCTTGATTTAACATATTTTAATATAAAACGGGCAAAATTATTAATTATATTTGCATTGAATTGTAAAATATGTTAGTTTTGCATTATATTTGTGTCGTTTAAAAGAAATAAACTTTCAACAATTCATAATAAATAACGGAGGATTGCCTATAGACTTTTAAATATCTACACTCTTATTTGAAAACATAAAAAGGAGGTCAATATGAAAGCTCACGCCATAACCGACAGGGAGCTCATAAGTAGATATTTGCAGGGTGATCACGCCAGCCTTGAAAAACTAATCAATCGTCATCAAAACAGGGTTTACGCCTACATCCTTATGATTGTTAAAAATAAGGAACTGGCTGATGACTTGTTTCAGGATACATTTATTAAAGTTATAAATACCATTAGAGCAGGATCTTATAATGAAGAAGGAAAATTCCTGCAGTGGGTCATGCGAATTGCACATAATTTGATCATCGACCATTTCCGTAAATCCAACCGGATTCCGGTGATCAACAACAATAAAAATGATGAATTTGATATTTTTGATACCATTAACATCATGGAACATTCAATTGAAGACCGTTTAATTACGGATCAGATACATAAAGATGTCAGGAAGTTGATCGAGTTGTTGCCGGCCGAACAAAGAGAGGTTTTGTATATGCGGCATTATGCCGAGATGAGTTTTAAGGATATTGCCGAAGTCACAAATGTAAGCATTAATACGGCATTGGGAAGGATGAGGTATGCCTTGATCAATCTGCGTAAATTGATCGCTGAAAAAAATATCATCCTGACGAATTAATCTTTATTGATCAATCAAATCTTAGCGTTCTTTCAGGGATTTAGAATTGTCTTACCATATACTTCAAATTTTCTTTTAATACCCGCAAAATAATATTGGAACTTGTGGCGTTAGGTAGTTTGTAAATTAATAAGAATTCAACAAGTTGCCTATGAAAAATTCGTTTACGCCTAATGATTTAATTCTCTTTGCATATAGTGATACGAAAGGAACACGCGAGCGAAAATTTTATGAAGAAATGCAAGCAGATGAACATTTATTGAAGGAATTCCAAAACATATTGGGTGTTAAATTTTGTATTGACAGCTCAATTGTAGCTCCGCAAAAGAGAACCATCAATAACCTTTTGAGTTATTCCAGAGCGATGGTGATATTTAAAACCAATTCGATCGGAACGATAAATAAGGTTATGAATTAAGCAAAAGTTTTAAAGTTAAAGCCCTGGATTTGATTTTGCATCCGGGGCTTTTTTATTTTTGTACAAAAAAGTGACTAAAAAGGAAAGGTATCAGCAAGTTCTGGCTTATTTTGAAAAGCACAATCCCGCTCCCGAAACCGAGCTGGGATATGGAACCCCTTATGAATTGATGGTGGCAGTCATATTGTCGGCTCAATGTACGGATAAAAGGGTGAATATGATCACTCCGGCTTTTTTCGAAAAATTTCCTGATGAAAAAATACTGGCTCAAGCTGATCCTGAAAGCGTTTTTGAGTTGATTAAAAGTTGTTCCTACCCGAATAACAAAACCAAAAACCTGATCGGGATGGCTCGAACATTGACGGATAAATTCGGGGGTAAAGTACCTTCTAACATTA
Organism: Bacteroidales bacterium; assembly: GCA_016933115.1. Taxonomy (GTDB): domain Bacteria; phylum Bacteroidota; class Bacteroidia; order Bacteroidales; family JAADJA01; genus JAADJA01. The sequence goes on from JAFGBL010000067.1 coordinate 5,098, forward strand.
ATGAATTGCAAAAAATTCCCGGAGTAGGGAGAAAAACAGCCAATGTCATTGCATCAGTAATTTTTAATAAGCCGGCAATGGCTGTTGATACACATGTTTTCAGGGTAGCGGCGCGGATTGGACTGACAACTAATTCGCGGACACCTCTTGATACCGAAAGGCAACTGGTAAAAAATATTCCGGAGGAGAAAATACCTGTGGCTCATCATTGGTTAATTTTACATGGCAGGTATATATGTCAGGCCAGGAAACCCAAATGCCTTGAATGTGGTATCAGCGATCTATGCAGGTTTTATCAAAATTTGCAAACAAAAAAGAGGTATTGAAAACAGCAGGTTTGTTAATAATTATTTATTCAATAGAATTTAAAAGCTATAAAATTTATTAGTTTTGTTGAAATCAAAATCAATATGTTATGTTACATTTAAAAGAAGGAGATAAAGCACCCGCCATCAATAGTCTCGACCAAAATGGTAACAAGATTGACTTAGCCGATTTTAAAGGAAGTAAGGTGATCCTGTTTTTCTACCCCAAAGCCGATACGCCAGGCTGTACCGCCGAAGCTTGCAATCTGAGGGATTACAATGAAGATTTATTGGCAAAAGGATTTAAGGTAATAGGGATAAGCGCGGATGATCAAAAAAAACAATCGAAATTTCAGGAAAAATATAATCTTCCGTTTCCTCTTATCCCTGACACTGAAAAAAAAGTAATCAATGATTATGGTGTTTGGGGACCAAAAAAATTTATGGGTAAGAAGTATGACGGTATTTACAGGACAACTTTCGTAATCTCTGAAGATGGAACCATTGAAAAGATTTTCACAAAAGTTGAAACCAAAGATCATGCAGAACAAATATTAAAAGAATACAATTTGATATAATAATGGCAAAAGAAACCCCAGATGTTAACAAGGAAAAGCTGAAAGCCTTACAGCTCACCCTTGACAAAATTGAGCGTTCTTACGGAAAAGGAACCGTAATGAAACTCGGTGATTCGCCGATAGAAAGTATTCCGTCAATCTCGACCGGTTCGATAGGATTGGATGCTGCATTAGGTATTAACGGTTTACCTAAAGGAAGGGTTGTTGAAATTTACGGGCCGGAATCATCCGGTAAAACCACCCTTGCGTTGCATGCCATCGCTGAATCGCAAAAGGCAGGCGGGATAGCCGCTTTCATTGATGCAGAACATGCGTTCGATCGTTTCTATGCACAAAAGCTAGGGATCGATATCGAAAATTTACTGGTTTCCCAACCTGATAATGGAGAACAAGCACTTGAGATTGTTGATAACCTGATTCGTTCCGGGGCAATTGATATCATTGTAATTGACTCAGTAGCCGCACTCACTCCAAAGAGTGAAATTGAAGGCGAAATGGGAGATTCTAAAATGGGATTGCAAGCCCGCTTGATGTCGCAAGCATTAAGGAAACTGACATCAACAATTAGCAAGACCGGAGCCTGTTGTGTATTTATCAATCAACTTAGGGAAAAAATCGGGATCATGTTTGGCAACCCTGAAACCACAACTGGTGGAAATGCATTAAAATTCTATGCTTCTGTAAGGTTAGATATCAGAAGGATCAGCCAGATCAAGGATGGTGAAAAAGTCGTGGGTAACAGGGTCAGAGTGAAGGTAGTGAAGAACAAAGTTGCGCCTCCTTTCCAAACAGCAGAATTCGACATTATTTATGGCATTGGATTTTCGAAAATAGGAGAGATCATTGACCTTGGTGTTGATTTCGGTATTATGAAAAAAAGCGGTTCATGGTACAGTTATAATGAGACCAAATTAGGGCAGGGAAGAGATGCGGTCAAATCCCTTCTGGTAGACAACCCCGAATTGAGCGATGAACTCGAAGGCCTAATCCGTCAGGAACTGGCTAAAAACAAATAATTCCATACTTTGATGAAAATTTATTCATCCCGTTAACGTTCAAAAAAAATGAACGGTAATTTATTATTCTTATCAAGTAAGCTGAAAATGAGGCAAATTTCAGGACTGTGTGTTTTTATAATTATACTGGGTTGTTCTTCCGGAAATAAGCAAAATTCAGGAGATCAATCGATGGTGGCCAGTGATACAGCATCAAATGTCCTTGTTGATTTAAACAGGATAATTGATAAGGATCAAACCAATAATAATGCTTTTTATAACCGTGCAGTATATTATTTAGAAAATGAAGACTATAATAATGCTTTTAAGGATATCACAACGGCGCTGGAACTTGATTCAACAAGGTCGGACTATTACGTTTGTCAGGCAGATGCTTACATCGGACTTGGAAAGCTGAAACCCGGAATTGAGGCACTGGAAAAGGCAGTGGAACTGGATGATCAGAACATTGATGCTTATTTGAAATTAGCCGAAATCAGTATAGTTTTCAGGGATTATAAAAATGCATTGAATTACATAGACAAATCACTCAAACTGGATGAACTGGAATCAAAAGGTTATTTTCTACGGGGAGCTGTTTTACTTGAAACCGGAGACACTATCCGAAGTATTCGCAATTTTCAGAAAGCTATTGACTACAATCAACAATACTTTGAAGCCAATTTGCAATTGGGATTAATTTTTTCTGAAAAGAAAAACGACCTGGCAATTGATTATCTGAACAATGCACTGAATATTGATCCTGATAATATCGAGTCCCTTTATTATCTGGCCATGTTTTACCAGAACACCGAACGGTATGAAAAAGCCATTCAGGTTTATCATTCCATTGTTGCCAAAGATGGCCGCTTTTTTTATGGCTATTACAACATAGGTTATATTAATTTGGTTTATCTGAAAAACTTTGAAGAAGCAATTGATTATTTCAATAAAGCCATTGAAATTAATCCCGAATATGCCGATGCTTATTATAATCGTGGATTTGCATATGAGTTGCTGAAAGATGTTGAAAAAAGCCGTGCCGATTACCAGAAGACACTGGAAATAAATTCAAACTATTCATTTGCCATTGAGGGGCTAAACCGGATAGATAAGTATTTACAGGCCAAACAGGAATAAAACCTGAATATCTACGAAACTAGCAATTGACCGATCTGGTTAACAAGAAAGGCTACTATCCATGCTACCAATGTTGTGTACGATATCATGAACAGCGCCCATTTCCATTGTTTTGATTCCTTTTTAACAGCCGCGACTACTGCAACACATGGAAAATAGAGTAAAATAAACATCAGGAATGCAAAAGCCGTAACAGGTGAAAATACTTTTTCACCATTCTTGTTACCAGTTTTATAAGTTGCATTTTGTAACTTAAATTCAAGTGATTCTGATACCTCACTTGAGTTTTCATTGGCCTGGTACAATACTCCAAGGGTGCTTACCACCACTTCTTTTGCAGCTACACCCGCCAGTAAACTGATGCTCATTTTCCAATCGAAGCCAAGAGGCCGCATCACCGGTTCGATAAAGGCGCCAATTTTTCCAATAAATGAGTTTTCCTGATGATAATCAATTTGCTGCAATTGCAATGAGTAAATAGAATCGTTCATTTTTTGACTTACCAGTGCAATATCCTTTTCACCTAGTTGAGATTCAGAAAGTTTAGTATCAAAATAGAGTTTTGTCATCTCTATTTTTTTCTGAAATTCAGCTTCTTTGTCCCTGTTTATGGGGAAATATCCAAGAGCCCAGATAATCAAGGATGCAAACAAGATGACTCCTCCCATTTTTTTAAGGTATTGCGATCCCTTAAACCACATGTGACGAAGGGTTGCCTTTAACGTTGGTAACCGGTAAGGTGGCAATTCCATGACAAATGGGGCCTCTTCCGATTTAAAGATGGTTTTTTTAAAAAGGATAGCAAAAAATATTGCGAAAAATATTCCGATTGCATACACAAGGAAAAGAACAGATACTTCGCTACCCTTAAAAAATGCACTGATGATTAAAATATATACTGGCAACCGGGCACTACACGACATAAACGGATTGATCAGCATGGTTAGTAATCGATCATTCCTGTTCTCCAGCGTACGGGTAGCCATGATGGCCGGAACATTACATCCGAATCCCATAATTAGTGGAATAAATGATTTGCCATGAAGTCCGATTTTGTGCATCAGTTTGTCCATGATAAAAGCAGCCCTTGCCATGTAACCGGTATCTTCCATAAAAGAGATAAAGAAGAACAAGATCAGGATGTTTGGTAGAAACACAATCACGCCACCGACGCCACTTACAATACCATCTATTAATAAATCTTTTATAATATGATCCGGTATCAGGTTATTTAACCAAAATCCGGTTAAGTCCACCAACCCTTCAATCCAATTTTGAGGATATTCACCCAATTTGAAAGTGGCCTGAAACATGACCCACAGGAAAAATATAAAAATAGGGAAGCCAAATATTTTATGGGTCAGGAAAGTATCGATAATCTCCGTATCTGTTTTTAGTTTTTTCTTAAAGGTACTTGGAACGTAGGTTTCCTTCAGTGCCCCATTGATGAATCCGTATTTTGCATCGGTGATCAATGTTTCGCTGTCTTCCTTCAGTTCCCATTCAAGTTTATCAATTTCTTCTATAGCGATTTGCTTTATTTCATCATAATTAGGTGTTCTGGATAAAGAGAAGTGAGCACCCTGGTCTTTTTCAAGCAACTTAATGGAATAAAATCTGGAGGAAATTCTATCCGTAAGCCCCTTATTTTTTTTGATTACCTGCTGAATCCTGTTGATCGAATCCTCAACAGTTTTACCATAGTTGATATGCACATGCCGAACCGTTGGGTCCTTATCTTCATAAACTTCTATTATCTTTTCGAAAAGTTCAGCAGTTCCCTTTCCTTTATTTCCTATCGTTGGAACAAAAGGGATTCCGATCATTTTCCCTAAGTTATCAAAGTTAAATTTATCACCCTTTTCCTCCAGTTCGTCAAACATATTCAGTGCGATTACAACCTTGACATCCATATCGATCAGTTGTGTTGTTAAATATAGGTTTCGCTCCAGATTACCAGCGTCTATAACGTTTACCACTACATCAGGGTGAAAACCAAGTATATATTTTCTGACGTACATTTCCTCGGGCGAATAAGCAGCAAGAGAGTAAGTTCCAGGTAAATCAATAATATTTATGGTATAACCGTTCAGTTTGATTTTTGATTGTTTACTGTCGACAGTAACCCCTCCATAATTTCCAACATGTTCCCTTGAACCGGATGCAAAATTGAAAATAGTCGTTTTACCCGAATTTGGGTTTCCGACCAGGGCAACATCGATTACACTTCCGGTTTTCTTAACTGCAGTTTTTAGAATCTGCTCATCAATTGTTCCGCTGTAACCATTCACCTGGTTTTTAAACTGCATGGCTTCGGCAGAAGAAATAATTTCAACCAGCTTCGATTCACTCTCCCTCAACGATACTTCATACCCCATGATATTGTATTCAATAGGATCGCGTAGTGGAGCTTTTTTGACGACGGTTATAACTTTTCCTTTCACGAATCCCATTTCAGTAATTCGTTTCCTGAAAGCACCCCTCCCCTTTACTTTGGTGATGATTCCTTTTTCTCCCTGTTCTAAGTCGTTTAGCGTCATTAAGATAATTTAGACTAATTATAAATTGGGCAAATATATCTAAATTTATTTTTCATTACAAAGGTTGCAATTAATTTAGAAATAAATTAGAACGAATATTGGACAATTCCATTTGGCCCGATTCACAAACAAACTTTTAATATTTCTTATCTCATTTTGAAACAAAATTCCAATATTAAGAAATCATTTGCCAAAATGAAACAATTTCCCTGGGTATGATATCGGACAATGAATCGTTAATAACTTTTCTATTTCCGTCATATTTAGGCTATATCGCAAAGACTTTTTGTTAATTAATCCGTGATTGGATTTTATGGAATTAAATTTGACTATTAGCACACCGAACAGGATTTGTTACCAATTTATTTTTTTAATATGAGTTTACACATTCTCGCCCAAGTTTTATTCTGGAGTGAGATTTCTGTTTTCTTTAAAGTGTAATTAATCAATATTTGGTTGCCAATTTTGTTGAGTGCATACTTGAGGTATACTTAAAAAATAGAATGACCGATTATCAGGATTCTTTGTTTAATGAGCTTAAGATGAAAATTAAGCTACTTGAAAATCAGAACGACCAGAAAGCAGGCCGAATGGAAGAAAAATTGCTTTTATGGCTCGTATCTGAAACTATTGAACAATCCGGTGACGGTGATGAGTTAATTATCAATTTGCTTGAACGGATTTCCCAAATCAGAGACATTCCGTTGAGTTTGTGCTACCAGGTGAGTAATTATCAGTTCAAGCGACTAATCGGTTATTATTCGAAAAAACGAGAAAGTATCCCCCACCTATCTTTCCAATTAGATGTAAGTATATTTGAAAAGCTAAAATCCGGTCCTGTTCAAATTAAAAAAGCCACTTCAAATAATGTTAATATTGAAATCAATGATGATCTTTCATTTCAACCGGGGAGTATTTCAGTTTTCCCTTTTCAAAGCCTTTATATACCATCAGGAATTATAGTTTTTATCAATGATGCCGAATTGGGAGATCAAATTTCAGATCTGAGTATTGTAGTACGGCAATTGATTTATACTGCATTTGAAAAGTATGACAAGCTTAAACTGATGGAGGAGCTTAAGGAATTAAATATGTCTTTTGAGAACAAACTGCGTGAACGGACACAAAAGTTGCAGGATGGGGATGAATCGTTAAAAATCGAAATTAAAAATCTCAAAGAAAAAGAAAAAACCCTGGTTAAAAAACTGGAAATTGCTGAAAAATCAAGTGATCTGAATGCTTCCTTTCTCATGAATATCGGACATGAAATAAGAACTCCGCTAAACGGTATACTGGGTTTTGCAGAGCTCATCCGCAATAATCACATTCAAGATATTGAAAGGGAAAAATATATCAATATCATAAAGACTTGTGGAAAATCCTTATTAAAAATTGTGGATGATGTTATTGATCTGTCTAAGATCGAATCAGGGCAGGTAGAAACAGTAAAGGAAAGTTTTTTGGCAACTAAATTCTTAACTGAGCTTTTTGATTATTTTAAAACAGATGAATTGTATAAGCAAAAAGAATTGCTTGACTTAAGGTTGAATATCAATGTGAGCGGCAATACATTAATTGAAACGGATCCTAACAAATTGCGGCAGATCATGATCAATGTCATCGGAAATGCATTGAAATTTACCGAAAAAGGATTTGTTGAAATAGGTTGCAAACTCGAATTTTCCGGCAGTAAAAAAGGGAGGCCGGAAATTATTTTCTTTGTGAAGGATACCGGGGTGGGTATTCCTGTCTCCATGCACGATCAAGTATTTAATAGGTTTACAAAAATAGAACATGATATTTCTAAGCTTTATGGTGGTACAGGACTGGGATTGACAATTGCCAGGGACTTGATAGAAATGTTGGATGGGAAAATCTGGTTTACCTCAGAGCCGGGAAGAGGTGCCGAATTTTATATTTCATTACCAGCTTCGGCAATACTGGTTACAGGTAATGAAAAACAATTGACTGCAAGAGAACTAAAGACTAAATACAACTGGGAAGGCAAAACAGCTCTGATTGTCGAAGATGATGAAATGAGCTTTATTTATCTTAAAGAGGTATTAAGAAGTACAAACATTCAAATAATTCATGCCGGTAATGGCCTGGAGGCTGTTGAAATGGCAGAGAAAAACCCGGAAATCGACATTGTCCTGATGGATATCAAACTGCCGGAAATGGATGGCTATGAAGCTACCAAACGTATTAAAGACATCAGAAAAAATATGCCTGTCATTGCTCAAACAGCTTATGCCATGCTCGATGACCAGGAGAAAATATTGCAGGTGGGGTGCGATGAATATATCAGCAAACCCATCAACCGAAGAAAATTGCTAACTACCATGGATGCTTATCTGTCATAAAGGCCCAATCCTGTCACAATCCTGTTTATAAAAAGGCTGATGACCGGTAAGCATTCAAATGGTACTTTTTGTAAAAATTAAATTAATTCGGGAATATTGAGTTCAGCTTCACTGGATTCGTTTTCCTGAAGCATGGAATGTATTCTCGATGAAACCAATAATAATTTGAATCCCCAAAAGTCAACAAATGTTTTTTTAAGCTGAGCGATGGCGTTTTGTTTGGCATCCAGGGAGCTTTTCTGGTAAAGTAAAACGAAATCCTTCATATCCTGGTAAATATCTGCAATACATTCGGACAAACTGGCTTTAATTGGTTCCTTATCAACAGCTTTCGAATTGTCGATGTACCAGAATTCATCGTCTTCCTTGAAAATCTTCCGCAATTCATTGAATAATAACTCCCACTGCTCTTCAGTAACAAACCTTTCATTCATATCCGGATTTAAAACTTCAATATCGGTCAGGAGCGCACCTTTGATATATAAAAGCGGGCAGATTTTCTGAAAATAGTCAATCAGAAATTTTTTTTTATGCAGATAAATTTTATCCAGGGTTAAACAAAAATCATTCGCAACGGTTAATATCTCCATTACATTTTTGCCATACTCCGGTCGATCGAATGTTTCATTCATAATTGCTCAATTGATGTTCACAAATGTCTAAAAAAAAGTTGAAATATTTAATTGCCCTATACGTTTAATTTAACTAAATTTGATATACCTGAACAATGTTTAAGATGGATAAACGGTTAATCAAAAAACAACTCTACGACAAGTGCATTTCCATTCAATTGAGTAGGGTTAAAAATATAGAAAATACAATGGAGGAAGCGCAGAATAGTGCGAACGAATACGGCCCGCAAAGCGACTTGTTCGATTCTCACATTATGCAGTTGATCGGTAACCGTGATATGTATGCACAACAACTTGAAGTGGAAATGAATCTCCTGGAAACCCTCAATAAATTGGATATTACCATTCAGCATGAATCGGCCGCTTTCGGAAGCGTAATTGTAACAGATATGCAAAAAGTATTTGTATCTATCGGTTTGGGCAAGATTCAAATTGAAAATGACGTTTATTATGCCATTTCTTTGCAGGTCCCTTTCTACCAGGCGTTGAAAGGATTAAAGAAGGGCGATGAATTTGACTTCAGAGGGAAAAAAATAAAAATCCTGGATGTTTTTTAATTTGGTTAATCAATTAATTCTCATCGCGTTTAATCCCATCAAAAATATGTGCAGCTTTAAGCACAGATAACTTTTTGATAATTTTGCAACTCTAATTTGGACTTGTTATGAAATATATCCTGTCATCGCTTGTCAGGCAATTTTTATTCTGGATGCTCTTCTTTGCTTTTGCAAGGCTCATTTTCCTGCTTTATTACCTGAAAATTATTTTGACAAGGGATATGGGATTTTTTGAAGTATTTGCCGGATTTGGTCATGCATTGCGCCTGGATGCAGTTGCTGCCAGTTATATCATCATATTCCCCTTTTTTTTACTTGTTGTTCAATCGGTATGGAGCCCGAAATGGTTGAATTTACTGAACAAAATCTACACATTGATCATATTACTTGTTTATTCTTTGATTACAACAGCCGAGCTTGGAATTTATGAGGAGTGGAAAACCAAATTGCCCGCCAAAGCACTTTTATACCTTGGCAATCCGGGAGAAATTTATAAATCGAGCCAAACCGGAATTTTTATTTTGCTGGTTGTGATCCTCGTGGCACAGGTTTTTATCGGTTTTTATTCCTACCAAAAAATATTCTATATTAATCTCATCAGGATCAAAACCAATTATATTTTTTCCGCACTTTTCCTGGTTATCACACCAGGATTTATATTGATGGGTTTGCGGGGAGGTTTACAACAAATACCTATTGTTCAAAGCAATTCCTATTATTCGGGGCATCATTTTTTAAATGTTGCTGCTACCAATTCGGGATACAACCTGTTGCACAGCGTTTTCGAAAACAAAAAGTATCTCAGTGAAAATCCTTATGTATCCTATGTTCCAGGAAAAGCGAAACAAATTGTCATGGATTTATACAAAGTTCAGAAGGATACCACAATAAAGGTACTCACTACCGATCGGCCCAATATCGTACTTTTTATTATGGAAAGCTGGTCAGCCGATTTGATTGAAGACCTCGGCGGATTGCCTGGAATCACACCACAATTTAAAAAGCTTGAAAACGAAGGAATTTTCTTTACCAATTTCTGGGCAAATGGTACGAGGTCGGAGCAGGGCATGGCCAGTATTTTCAGTAGTTTTCCGGCTCACCCAGTAACCTCCATTACCATCCAACCCGACAAATATGCTCAACTGCCAAGCATAGTTCATGTTTTGAAAGATGCCGGCTATTTTACATCCTTTTATTTCGGAGGTCAGCTCATTTACGGAAATATCAAAGGTTATATTTATTTCAACAGATTTGACAGGATTACCGAAATTTATAATTTTCCTGACAGTATTCCACAAGGGAAACTTGGAATTCATGACCAATATGTATTCGAAAGGCAGCAAATAGAGATAAGCACTGATCCCAGGCCCTTTTTCAGCACCATTTTTAGTACGAGTACCCATTCACCATATGATATGCCAATGAAAATAAAGGATTTTCTGGCGGATAACCTTGAAAACCTCTACCTGAATTCGGCCTGGTATGCCGATAGTTGTATTGGTGATTATATCACAAAGGCAAGACTTAAGGATTGGTATGACAATACATTGTTTATCATAATGGCCGACCACAGCCGAAGCACTTACCGGCATTGGGATTATCATTCGCCCAATTATCACAAAACATTTCTGCTGATGTATGGCAATGTTATTAAAAAACAATTTCGGGGCACAAAGGTGGACAGGATCGGTGCACAGGTTGATTTAACTTCAACTTTACTGCATCAATTAAATATTGATTCCAAAAATTTTACTTGGAGTAAAAACCTGATTAACCCGACAGCCAAACAGTTTGCCTCAGTTGCATTTGAAGAGGGTATCGGCTGGATGCGTCCACAAGGATATTATTTTTATGATAAAAAACTGGATTACCTTCACTGCATGGAAATTCCGGATAGCCTCCAACAGCCCTATCTGAAGGAAGGAAAGGCATATTTGCAGGAACTTTTCCAACAATATATGGATTATTAATTCTTACCTGCCCGTTTAATTTTCGAGCATAAACATCGATTTGGCAGCTGCACAAACCGGGCAAACCCAGTCTTCGGGCAAATCTTCAAATGGAGTTCCGGGTGGAATGCCTTGAGCCTCATCACCTACCTCAGGATCATAAACATAGGCACATATCGTACAAATATATGTCGGCCCCAAATCTTTACCTTTATTATTCTCTGTTTCTTTCATTTTGGGCTCCTCATTTTCCTGTTCCTGCAGCTTTTTTAATTTATTCTTGTCTACGTAAGTAGGAGCACGTTCCGGAGCCATCAGTTTCATTTCGTTACGGAAATAAGCATAAGTCAGCGGATCTTTTTCCTCATGCAGCAATTCTCCCTCTTCAACCTTTCCAATAAAAAGGTAATGGGAGCCAACGTCGTATTTGTCTACTACCCGGCATTCAAAGTAGGCCAGGGAATGGCTCAGGATAATCGGAGCTCCTGTTGTACCATATTTATAATCCACCCGGTCAAATTTCTCCTCTTCATTACCGCTTTGATAACCGAACAGTCCGATCAACCCGGCATCCGTTTCTTTTTCCAGTACCGAAACCGAAAAGACACCACTTTCTTCAATAATATGAGCACTTGTATTATTTTTATGACAACTGATGGCAATTTGCGGAGGTTCGGCAGTAACCTGGAATACCGTGTTGGCAATATAACTACTCAACTGATTACCGCTTTTGGAACTCACCATGTAAATGCCATATGTCATCTTTAGAAAAGCCGCAATATTCATGTGTAAAATTTTTCCAAACTTACAATTATTTAAAAAAATTTCAAGTAAAAATTAAGATTCTGAGGATGAGCGGAGGCTTAATAAGTTTACTTTCCTCAACATTGAAGCAGGTTTTCAGGCTCTATTGAGTATCTGTCATCAAACAAGTCATATGTAAAACTTAAAAGTATTCCGATGTAAACTGAAATCGACAAAAAGGCCGGTATATCGAACCTTTATAAAAAAGAAAAGTAATTATAAAGATCAAATGCTTTTACCGGATGATCAGTTTTCCAAAAGTTATAATTTGGTTTTCTTCCGTTATTTTGTAATAATAAATCCCCGGTCTAAATTTTTCATTCACAAACATCTTGTTTGCTTTTACTTCAGAACTTTGGTACACAACTTGCCCGCCTGGATTAAAAATATTCAGTAATATTTTTCCTTTGATTGATTTTTCGTGTAATTCGAAAATAATTTTCCCATTGGATGGATTCGGGAAAACAACAACACTAGTGGGATTGGTATTTGATTGCACACCCGTATAAAAACAACCCATCCATTCATCCACCAAAACCTGCAGGGAATCAATCGGGTCGACTCCATCGGGGGTGGAAGGTACATTTAGATCCAGGTATAGATCGTTGACCGGATCGTTAGGTTGAGCTACACGTAAAAAAGCCGACAGGGAGGAAACCCCATCATCCATGCATCGGGTATCTGCACCGATTACTTTAGCCCCCTGCAGAGCTGCCATCAACCTGCAAGCCAGTTCGCCTTCCGAATTCAAAAAACGGGTTTCCATTGAATCAAGAATTTGCTGTCCCAGTAAAATATTTCCCTGTATGGTATAGTTAGGACCGGTAATATGGTTCTTATAATCATCACAGTTGATTCCTGTAAAAGCAGCACAACGTGCCGAGCCTTCATACAAGTCGACCACACCATACTGCCTAATGGTAGGATTGTTCTGAACGTCATTTGCAACCAGCGAATCAACAATTTGTTGCGGCGGTAATCCCATTTCCATCAGTTGGCGGGCATAGTTTTGATTACCTGCCAGGTAGTAAGCTTGTGTGTGAATAACACCTATTCCTGGTAAAACATCACTTAAAATAGAACATCCCTGTGGAATTTGTGGTGCCCCGATACATGATGCACCCGCACTTCCTACTTCTCCGGTTACGGTATCAATGGCGCAAATGGAAAAAGTATCCTGACTATGAACTGAGTAAATAAATAAGTTGACGATTAATAAAAGTAAAAGATTTTTCATTTTCTGTATTTTTTAATTCACCCAAAGCTAAGATATTTTTCACCAATCGAAGCAATGATGAAAATAATATCGTTAACGAACCGTTACTTTGGAGTTATTAACAAATTGATGTTATAATTTAAACTTATCGCAAAATAATTACCCGTACCATACTTAGTAATTTTGCCTGAAATACTGTACTTTAACAGGTAAAGGCGCGTTTAGGACAGAACATAGGTGCATATGAAGACAGCGATAAGGACGAACATCATATTTATTTTTCTTTTCAATATATTTTTTCCTCTTTTGGCTCAGCAAACTGCCCGTTATCAGCAGCCTGAGGCTGATTACAAGAGCGGATTGGAACTGTTTGAAAAGGAAAAATTCGGATCGGCACGGGAACTTTTTACAAGGGTGATTGAAACGGTGAATAATCCGAATTCCCCATTGAGGATCAATGCCGAATATTATGATGCGGTTTGTGCTTCGGAGCTTTTTCATGAGGATGCCGAAAACAAACTCAAGAACTTTGCGCTGAACCATCCTGCCAACTCAAGGATCAATGAAGTCCGGTTTCATTTGGGGCGCCTGGCATACCGCGACAAAAAATACCATTCTGCTGAAAAGTATTTCGATCAGGTTGACGTTTCGAAACTAAACAAGGAAAACCAAAACGAATTCTATTTTAAAATGGCCTATTGCCAGTTTAAAAATGATAACCTTGCTAAAGCGAAAGCCGGATTTGAAAAAAGCGCTTCCGCTGATTCGAAATACCGCGGACCGGCAAATTATTACCTGGCACATATTGCCTATCTCGAAAAAGATTATGACGAAGCGTTGGAAAAATTCACCCGTCTTTCGGATGATGAGAATTTCAAGGGTATAGCTCCTTATTATGTAGTTCAAATCCTTTTCCTGCAGGGTAAATATGATGAGGTACTGGAGCAAGCCCCACCCTTGCTGGTGAATGCGACCAAAAAGCGGGAACCGGAAATTGCAAAGATCATAGGCGAATCGTATTATTATTCGGATGAGGCGAAAAAAGGCTTACCTTATTTGCAGCAATATCAGAACTCGACCAAACACAGCCTTTCCCGGCAGGATCACTTTAAAATGGGATATTGCCTTTATGTTGATAAGGATTATGAAAAAGCCGCCAAATCGCTGCAGCAGGCAACCGGTTCGAATGATACCCTTGCCCAGTACGCGCAATATTTTTTAGCAGCATGTTATCTTCAAACCGGTCAAAAACAATTTGCCGCCAATGCTTTCAAGTCGGCGTACCGGCTGGGTTTCGACAGGGAAATTACTGAAGACGCCCTTTTTAACCAGGCACAGCTGGCTTTTGAGCTTTCTTACGATCCTTACAGCGAGGCTGTGAAGGCCCTCAGGGATTACCTGAAAACCTACCCTGATTCCAAACGCAGCGACGAAGCCTATAATTTTCTTTTTAAAATTTCCATGGCTACACGTAATTTCAAGGATGCGCAGGAAGCCCTGTATAAAATCCAGGTGAAGGGTCCCGATTATGAATCCAATTTTCAGAAGATCACTTTTTACCGGGGAATTGAACTTTTCAATGCCTTTGATTACGAAGGCGCTGTTGAAATGTTTACCAAATCTGCGGAATCAAATGCTGATAAAATGATTGCGGCCGAAAGCCGGTTTTGGATCGCCGAAGCTTTTTACCGTCAGGAAAATTACTGGGGAGCAAAAAAATACTATACCGATTTTCTCACAAACGGGCACTCGAAAAAATTACCGGTTTATAACCTGGCCAATTACAACCTGGGATACGTCAATTTCAAACGGAAAGATTACAGCGGTGCAATTTATTATTTAAAGGAATTCCTTGCCAATCTGAAGAGCGAAAACCCCTCTACGGTGGCAGATGCCTTTTTGCGTTTGGGCGATTCCTGGTTCATCAGCAAAGGGTATGATAATGCCATTGCCTATTACGACAAGGCCATTTCCATGAATTCCCTGGATGTGGACTATGCGATGTATCAAAAGGCCCTGGCGCTTGGTGTGCTTCAGCGGTATGACGAAAAAATTCAAACCCTGAACAGCCTGGCTGCAAAATTTCCTGCATCTACCTTCATCAGCGAGGTTTATTATGAACTGGGGAACACTTACCTGGTTTTAAATAACAGTGAAAAAGCCCTGCTCAACTTCAAGAAGATAACGGAAGATTATCCGAACAGCAGTTTTGCGGTCAAAGCCAGGCTGAAGACGGGTCTGATCTATTATAACAACAACCTGAATGACCTTGCGCTGAAAACATTCAAGGATGTGGTAAGGGATTACCCGGCTACGACTGAGGCCAACGAAGCACTGAACAGCATCCGGAATATTTATGTTGACATGGGGCAGGCCGATGCCTATTTCAAATACACCAGCGATCTTCCCTTTGCCGGGGTTTCGGTATCCCAAAAAGATTCTATCAGCTATATTTCGGCTGAAAACCAATACATGTCGGGCGATTGCAGCACTTCGGCCAAATCACTCCAAAATTACATCGATCAGTTTCCGGAAGGTGCATTTTTAACACGGGCCAACTTTTACCTTGGGGAATGCTACCTGAAAGAAAATAAGCTGGAAGAGGCCCTGGCTTGCTATGAAAATGTACTGAACCGGCCGCTTTCCGATTTCACCGGAAGTGCCCTCGAAAAGGCTGCAAATATCAGTTTTGAGCTGGAAAAATATGACCAGGCATTGAAATATTTTACCCGGCTCGAAGAACAATCGGAAAACAAAGGCAGCAATATTACGGCTGTCAATGGTCAAATGCAATGCAATTATAAATTGGGAAATTACACAGAGGCCGAGGCGGCTTCAGCAAACTTGCTGAAAATGGAAAAGATCAGTGATGAAATGAAGCTGGAAGCAATGCAGATCAGGGCCAACTCATTGTATAAAACAGATGAATTTTTACTGGCTAAAAGTGCTTTCAAGGAGATCGTTTCTTCTTCCCAGGGTGAAGCCGGTGCCATCGCCGGTTACCATATTGCCGAGATCGACTTTTTCCTGAAGGATTATAATTCTTCCGAAAAAGAAATATTTGAGCTCATCAACCAATACGCACCTTACGATTATTGGGTCGTAAAGGGCTTTCTATTGCTGGCGGACGTGTATATGAAAAAGGAAAATACCTTCCAGGCAAAGCAAACATTGCAAAGCGTAATCGATAACAGCGATAACCTGGAATTAAAAAATATGGCGCTGGATAAGCTTAACAAAATACTGGATATGGAAGAGGGCAATCAAATGCAGGAAGATCAAACCGGCGGGGCACCGGATACCATCAGGATTGAAGGAGAAAAAATTGAACTGGACGATTTTAGAAACTAAGCGGTTTTTTACATGAAATTGAAGTTATTCAACATAAGATTGGTAGAAATGAGGTTCGTGGCATTCGTGATATTATTGTTCATTATTCTGATCCCTGCTTCAATTGCTGTTGCACAGGATGTAGGCAAAACCGAGGAGATCACGGTTGTGGCCCCTTACCAGCCTTCGGTCTCCGAAGCTTTCAAAATCAACATTTCGCCCCGCATTCCGGATGAAAAGCTGGAGAAGCCCCAATTTCAATACGAGATCAAATCAAAGGTGCTCAAGTCGGAGCCTGACCTGGAACCCATCGTGCCGGCGCAAATCCTGGGAGAGTCCGTTTCGAAGCTCTATAAAAACTATATCAAAGCCGGGATTGGCAACTATGCTACTCCATACCTTGAATTTTTCGCGCATAAGCTCCGTTCCAAAAAGAATGCTTTCGGGGTCCGTTTCAAACATCATTCTTCGCTGGGGAATATCAAGGATTATGCTTACCCGGGAAATAGCGACACGAGGATTAGCG
Source organism: Bacteroidales bacterium (assembly GCA_016933115.1). Taxonomy (GTDB): domain Bacteria; phylum Bacteroidota; class Bacteroidia; order Bacteroidales; family JAADJA01; genus JAADJA01. The sequence goes on from JAFGBL010000067.1 coordinate 22,033, forward strand.
CTTTTGGTAAGAAATTCATGAAATACCATACATTGTCGGCTGAAGTATATTACGACCGCAAAGGAGTTCACTATTATGGATACAAACCGGATGATTTTCCCGGAATTGACCTTTCTAATAAGGATCTGAAACAGCACTACAACCTGGTGGGCCTTTCTACCTTGCTTGAAAGCAATTACCTGAAGGATCAGAAGGTCAACCATTCTGTCGGGCTGGATTATTATTACCTGGCCGACAAACAGGAATCGCAGGAACACAATATCAGGTTCAAAGCCGGTTTGGATAAAAACTTTGGATTTTTCAGCTTTTCTGACAGTGAAAAGCTGGGGATCGACCTGTCACTTGATTATTATATCAATGCCGACAAGGTACATTCATCAGCCGGCAGCGGTATCATCGGGTTCGAGCCTTATTATAACATGATCTTTGAGCAGTATAGTTTCAAAGTGGGCGTAAAAACGGCCATCCGCTCCGATACAAGCAATAAGGTCCATGTTTACCCGGTGGCGCAGGTGGAGGTGAAGGTGGTTCAGGATCACCTGATCACCTATGCAGGAATTGACGGGAACCTGACCAAAAACAGCCTGAAATCCTTCACTGATGAAAACCCTTTTATTGTTTCGGTTCTTCCCCAAAAATTTACCAACGATAAAATCGATCAATACGGCGGGATTAAAGGAAGTATTTCTCAATATCTGGATTACAATCTCAGCTTCATGAATTCCACCTTCGATGACATGCCATTTTTTGTGAACGATACGGCTTCACTCCTGGGGGAAGGGTTGAACAACCAGTTTACGGTGGTTTACGACAAGGTGAAATATACCCGTGTGACTGCTGAATTCGGGTTCCATATGAAAGATAAATTCAATGCCATGGTACGGGGGAATTACAATAATTATTTCCTGGATAATGAAGACAAAGCCTGGCACAAACCGGCCCTGGAGATCAGCTTGTTGGCAGATTACAACATTCAGGACAAGTTCCTGGTAAAGGGAGAACTGATCACCCGAAGTAAAATGTACGCAAAATCCTTTACGGAAAATGCCAATGGAGGAATGGACGTTGTTGCTGAAGAACTGGATGGTTTTGTGGATTTGAGCCTGGGCGTTGAATACCGCTACTCCAAAATCCTGTCGGGCTTCATTGACCTGAACAATATCCTCGGCCAACGTTATTTCAGATGGTATAACTATCCTTCTTACCGCTTCAATGTGTTGGTAGGGGTAACGTATTCTTTTTAGCAGATATGTTTAGGGATTTTAAAAAATTTAATCCCAGCTTAACTACTATTCATAAATGGAGTTCCTTACAAACCACATATCCAATTATTATTTACAAAATACTGTCGGAATTAAAATTGTGATTAAAGGCTAAAGCCTGTTAAATTGTTTGATTCAGGTAGCCGGCGTGAAGGCCGGTGCAAAGAATTAAGACAAAATAGTTGAATGTTAAGGTTTATTTTGCACCACGCTTCAGCGCGGTGAATTTGTAAATTGCCAACAATTGGCTTTAGCCGTTAATCTGTCGTTAATTTTTAAAGTTCCTATTTGATCCCGGCCAATTGTTTATTAATAATTTTAAGCATCTTTTGCTTCCTCCCTAAAGAAAGTCACAACTGAAAATCTTTGGATTCTAACCGGAAATTGGCATATCACGCAATCTCACTCTCGTTTGCAGCGAGGGCGGATTTTATTTAGCATTTGAAATGCTCTCATTTATGTTACATCCCATTATTATCCATCGCCCCTGACCGTTTACAACCCCCATCCAAGCGGCGCCATTGGAGCCAAATATCGGAGCTAAATCGGAAACAGTTACTCCAGGCATGCCGGAGTTCCACAATATTTACCAGCCCAATTTATACTTTACATATTGCACCTACGGCGCAAAGGTCATAGATAACCAATTATTTCTACCAACATCCGACCCCTCCGGGGCCATTTTTTGGCTGCTTTTTAGAAGTTGTGCCTATGTAAGCACGAGACCAAAGCGTTTCTTTTGCGCGGATTGGTTATCTTCAAGCTGGACACTTGAAGCGGAGTGGAGATACACCGGACGGGGAAGTGTGTGAAGTTTGGGCGGAGGCCTTCCACATTGGTTCTTATTTTTCAAGTTTATTATGATCATTAAGCCGTATTGACTCCGTAGGAGTCAGATGTTGGTAGCAGAATCCATCCAAATCACACCTGGTGTGCCGTAGGTACGCAATGATAAAAACTTCTGAACATGTTGAACTTAAGGCGCAAAGGTCATAGATAACCAATCATTTCTTCCAACATCCGGCCCATCCGGGGCCAATTCTTGGCTGCTTTTTAAAAATTGTGCCTATGCAAGCATGAGACCAAAGCGTTGCTTTTAGGCGGATTGGTTGTCTTCAAGCGGGACACTTGAAGCGGAGTGGAGTTACACTGGACAGGGATGTGTATGAAGTTAGGACAGAGGCCTTCCACATTAGTTTTAATTTTTCAAGTTTATTATGATCATTAATCCATATTGACTCCGTAGGAGTCAGATGTTGGTAGCAGAATCCATCCAAATCACATCCGGCGTGCCGTAGGTACGCAATGATAAAAACTCTCTGAACATGTTGCACTTAAGGCGCAAAGGTCATAGATAACCAATTATTTCTACCAACAAACAGCCCCTCCGGGGCCAATTCTTCATATGCATTTAATAATAGCTCAAATTTAAACCCAGTTGGCAATTCAATAATTCATTGATGGAAATAAAATGAAGAAAATATCACTTTATTGTTTTGAGTGCGATTTCAGGAACCACTCATTATATTCCAAAATGATCTTTTCCCGGTCGATAGAGCGGTAGCCCTCCTCCTTGCTGGCAATTTTTTCAGCCAGTTCGGGAAAGTCCGAAACATATTCGCTCATGTTCTTTTTGAAATTGGTGCCGAATTTGAGTGACGACAGGCAAACGAATTCACCATCCTGTTTTTTCATAAAATCATTTGATGAAAGGTCGGCTTCGTTGAAACTCAGATCGATTTTTGAGTTTAATACATCATCTTCATCAATCTCAACCCTTTCCTGCTGCCGGCTTTCGGGCTCGAAATACCATTTAAACATGCAAATCGGCCCCTCAATCACTTTCAGGAAAAAGTGGAACCCTTTGGTTTCATTGGTTACATGGTATTTGTACGATTCATACTCCCGCGGCCCGACTTTGAAGGCTTTGATATCTTTCGGCTTATATTTTTCAACCGGATCGGCATCATCAGCATTTTTATAGAACATCGCTTTCTTTTGGTTATTGACCAGGTTGGACAGTTTGATAAATCCATAAACGGTGTCGTTTTCCCAGGTAACGATATAACCGGGGTAATTGGTCCAAAGCTGAACAGATTCGTACCGGGTTTGTGCAAACAGGAAAGTTCCTGAAAACAGACCAAAGTAAAAAATAATAAACGTTTTCATTTTTGAATTCATTTGGTTATTAAATAATTGGCAGGTGTAAATATAGAAAAAATATTGATATGAGAAAATAATATTGAATCGGATTATTTCAGTAAATGCAAATACTCTTGAATAAAGAATTCATATTGCTTCCTCCTGTACTGCACAATCCACCGGGGATGGGGGAGTGGAACGATACTTTTGAAAAATTTGTACTCCCGGTTTAGCCGTACCAAAAAGGTGTAGTTTTTACCGTTTCCCAAACAGTAACATACTTCGGTACTGATATTGTTTTTCAGTAAGGTGTCAAGCGATCCAACAATGAACGGCGTTACTTTTTTCTCCAGTTCCCTCGAATCATAATAATTGTAATTGAGCCCGTTTTTGGTAAACCCCAGCGGGCTTACGGCATAAATAAAAAAGGATTTATAAAATTTTGCAGGCCCACCGAATGCATCTATGACATCATAAACAAACCCGGCAGAAGGTTCGGTTACTTTTTTCAGATCGTTTTTAATCCCGCAATTCACTTCAAGTTTTACAGGATCGGTAAACGGAATACCGGTGACACCGCCACCCAGCCTGCCCGGGTTGATGCCCATGATGATCTTCCGGGATTGGCTATCACTGAAATATTTTTTGTAAAATGCAGAAGTGAGATCCGCCACCACAGGGTCTTCGAAAGGGTTCATCACCACGGTTCCTTCTGGTAGTTCAATATCCAGCTTCAGGTTCGAATAAAAACCGATGATCTGAGCGGCAAAGGTCAACGGATCTCCTTATTCAGGATGTTCTCGAAGCGGGTATTGCTGATGTAATGATCGGCCAGCAACCTGCCGTTGTAAACCAGGCTGTAAACCCCGAACCCGGATGGCGCTTGCTGTGCCTGACCGGCTGATTCCAAAACTTTTACTTTTAATTCCAATCCATGCTTTTTCGCAGTTTGCCGCATTTCCTCCACACTCTTGATAAAAAGCGGGCATTGGTTGGCATACATGAGGTTCAACCCTTTATATAGGTCCAACTGTTTTTCCCAATCAATGATTTCCGGGTCTTTCGCTTCTGAAAACTTATAAACCAATAAATCAAAACGTCCCTTCGAATCCACAAGCTCAAATCCGTTCTTTTGGTAAACCGATTTCCCGGCCATCCAGGTACCTTCACTCACCAAAACGGCAACTCCGGATAATTTCTGATTTTTTGCATCTTCCAGGCAATGCCGGACGAGAAGAGAACCGTAGCCTTTCCCAAGGTTCTTTGTGGGAAAGACCCACATGCAGTGGACGAACAAATAATCATTGGCTTTTACAGGCCTCCAGGCAAATTTACCCGGAACATATTCGATAAAACCGGCAGTTGCACCGTCAACCTTAAGCAACTTCAATTTCAGTCCCTCTTTGATCCTTTGTGAAAGCCAGTCAAGCTTTAATTGGAATCCGGGATATTTGGGATTTTTTATACAGAATAATCCTTCTTTATCTGCATTTCTTCCGTTGACTTCAATAACCTGATAATCCATGATTGACGGTGTTTATTTTAAATAAATCAGATTATCTTGAATTCAATTTTTAAAACCAAAACCCTGAAATATTAGAAAGGCCAGAAACTGTTGTCGTTCCAAACCTGTTCTTTCAAGTCTTCATTCAGGCGGTGAAGCAGCCTGTGGTGCCCGCTTTCCCACTTGGCCAGCATGTCGTAGGTTTCCCTCTCCATCGGATCGGTAGCCTCTTCAGCGCGTTCGGAATAGATTTTTACTGCACGGGTTTCGAAATCCATTGCGGCTGATATGGCTGCTGCCTCGAAACTGGCAGCCGAAATTTCCTTTTTGATGTCATCCGATAAAATCTTCAGTACGGTTTCCTCATTCGGGTCCTCTTCATAAGCTTCAGGTTTGATGAACTTGTGATCCTCGTTGTAGGCCTTGAATTGCCTTGACAGGAATTTGATATGTTCGTCCTCTTCCTCGGCCATCATCAGAAAAATTTTCTTTGCTGCCTGGCTTCTCGATTGTTCGGCAACAGTTGAATAAAAGGCCTTACCCCTCTTTTCGAGCAGGATCGCTTCTTTTAAAATATCGGTCGGTGTTTTTGCCATAGTTAAAAATTTCTTTGAGTTAAAATCAATCAATGAGTTACTGATCGCAAATTTAACACTATAATCTTTATATTTCCAATCTTAATGTGGTTTATCAGCCGTTTGTTCATCGTATGTTAATAATTGTCGGGAGAAAGGTTCGGTCAGGTACCGGATTTGGTTAAATTTGCCTTCCAAATCATTCAAATTGAAAACCGGGAAATTAAATATACTTCAGGATTTATTCAGGCAATGGGCCGGAGAAGAGGTGTCCGGTCACCAGTTGATTGCCGGGTCAGGCTCCAACCGGAGTTATTACAGAATAAAAGGTGTTAAACACAAAGCCATTGGGGTTATCGGTGAAGATACCGCAGAGAACCGGGCATTTTTTGTTTTTACCGATCACTTCCTCAAACACAGCCTGCCTATTCCGGAGATTCTTAAAAAGGATGAAACTAACGGAGTATATTTGTTGACTGACCTTGGAGACACCTCACTGTTCCAACTGGTTTTGGATGCTGACGTGCAAAATGGCGTTCCTGACCGGATTGAACAATTTTACCGGCAGGCGCTTGATGAACTGATCCGTTTTCAGGTTTTGGCCGGAAAAGACCTGGATTTTTCGGTTTGTTATCCACGGGATGCTTTTGACGAACAGTCCATGCAGTGGGATTTGAACTATTTCAAATATTATTTCCTCAAAACGTCGGGTGCTTTGTTTGATGAGCAAAAACTGGAAGACGATTTCCAAAATTTAAAACGGTTCCTTTCCGGAGCCAATTCGAATTTTTTTATGTACCGCGATTTCATGACCCGCAACATCCTGGTACATCAAAACAAGCTATATTTCATCGATTACCAGGGCGGGCGGAAAGGGCCGATACAGTATGACCTTGCTTCAATTCTTTTTCAGGCCAAAGCCGGCCTTCCCTTTGATTTCAGGCAGAAAATGCTTGAATATTACATGGATCGCCTGGAGGAATATATTCCTGTTGAGCGGTCATCTTTTACTGAGTTTTATTATGGTTTTGTATGGATGCGGACCTTACAGGTTTTGGGTGCATACGGTTTCAGGGGTTATTTTGAGAAAAAGCCGCATTTCCTCCAAAGCGTCGATTATGCCCTGAAAAATGTTGACTGGCTTTTAAACCATGTTACTTTGCCTGTTGATTTACCCGAATTAATCGGTTGCCTTAAGATCATTTCCAAACAGCAGGAAATTGAAGTGCAAAATAAACCGCATTCCGACCTTACTGTTGAAGTGAATAGCTTTTCATTTATTTATATGGGCATCCCGGATGACGATACGGAGCACGGAGGAGGATTTGTTTTTGACTGCCGGGCTTTGCCCAATCCCGGAAGGTATGAGGAATACCGCATCCTGACGGGCCTAGATCAACCGGTGATCAATTTTTTAAGCAAAGAACCTGAAGTGGCCAAATTCCTGCAATCGGTTTATGAAATCGCGGATCAGGCCATTGAAAAATACATCCAGCGCGGGTTCGATCACCTGATGATCAGCTTTGGCTGTACCGGCGGACAACACCGGTCGGTGTACTGTGCAGAAAATTTTGTCCGGCACATTCAATCAAAATACAACATTCAAGTTCAGCTTAAGCACCGGATGCTCAAATTCTAAATCTATTTTATCAATTCAATAATAAAACCGTATTCTGTAGGTGGAGATTGAACTTCAGTATTATTACCCAGTTTAGGTACACGGATTCTCAGGGTTCCACTTGCATTGGAATTTGTTTTGCAAAATTGTTTTTTCCATTTTCCATTACGTGTGTTGAACCACTTCATCGAATATTTTGAACCCGGTTTTAATCCTTCAAGAAATAAAACTCCTCCTGCAGTTATTTCGGGCACTTGCGATTCGGTAAACAAGTCTTTCAAATTATTCTCATCTATACAATATTCGTACTGGTTGTAAAGGTTGTTCCAGTAAACCTGGTAATTGTGGACCCAACCGATGGCTGCTTTGCCTGCACTATCGGTAAGGGCAAGGTACTCAATGCGGGGATCAGTTTCGTAATCCTTGCCACCGTGGCGGACAGTAAAATTATTATTTTCCATATCCACAGCCTCGAAAAAATCGGCCAGTGGATTAAAAAGCCAGTGGTAATTTTGATCGATGACGTATGACCACCACCAGTACAAACCGGTACCGAAACCTCCCATCATGGCCATGGCCCAGATGTCATTCGAAAAACTGTTGTCCATGCATTTATTGATGCGGGCTGCTTCATCGGGCATTCCGGTTTCGCCAAAAATAAACGGTTTGTCCCAGCGGCTCAGGTATTTGTTGATCTCGTTTTTGCGATGGGTGGAGTTGATGGCCTGCAATTTCCCGTACCGGTGCATGCTGACAAAATCAAAATAGGAATTGGACCTGTCATTTTCGTGAGGAATGAAAGAGTAGCTTGAGGAGAGCAGTTGTTTTACATGAAGTTCGTCCCGCAGGTACCGGGTCATCCCAGCATACCATTCTGTCAGGATTGCCCTGAATTCTTCGCTTTCGTGATACGGATAGTATTTTTTTCCGTCGATGATCTTTCCACCGGTAAATTCCATTTCACTGAGGAATTCAAATCCGGTGAAATAAGGTGAATATCCCCACCTGGCGAAAAAATACCTCAATTTATACTGGTAAATTTTAATGGCCTCGGGATTGGTGAAAAAATCAGCCACCTCTGTCACCCCCGGAATTGCCTTATATGGATTGTTGATCCATCTATAGGGATCATCCGGATAATACGGGTTGAAGTACATGAATGGAAAATGTATTTCGAAACAAATGATTGTATTGAGTTCACTTTTCTCAATGGTATTCATCGATTTGTCAAATTCCCAGGCCAGCGCCAGCCTGCCGACTTTTTCGATTTTAGGAGAAGTTTTGTTGGAGAGGGTAAAGGGTGCATCATAATTGCCCAGCTCTTCCCACTCAAAATTATAGGTTTTGGGGCCGAGTACCAACCGACAGAAATTCGCTTTGGTTTCACCGAGTGCAGAAATATATTTTCTGTGTTCGTCCATTTTTTTAGAATCACTTCCGAAACAGCCTGCCGGATAGCCTGGAAAGGCCACATTCATGCCAATCGCAAAAAAGTCCTCCTTTGTATCTGCATATTCCAGGTAGCGGTTATTGTTTTTGTTTACCTCCAAAAAACCTTTTCCGCCTGAATCGGCACAAATAAAGCGGTAAGTTTCCGATTTCACGGTTTCATCACGGGTAACGACAGTTATTCCTACCGACCATTCACCTGGCTTATCTGGGCTAAACCGCACCCGCCAGGGAAATGTTGTCTCTATTTCCTTCCAGTAATGATAAGTCAGGGGTGTTTCAATGGTTTCGTAATCTTTATAAAAAAAACCGTAAATGGTAGATACTTCATTTTCGGGGTAACCGGGAGGGAAAAAGGTAGCTTCCACCGAAATGTCATCGGGATCAAATGGATTTAATCCTTCCAAAGGCAAAAGGTTGGGACTGCGTTTTGATAAAAATTGATTAACCAAAATGCTGATCCGATCGGGAAGTATCATGCCCACTTCGAACAACTCATACTTTACGGCTTTCCATTCACTGACCGCCGGCTTTAAAACTTCTACTTTTAAAACATCTTTGTTTTCAATTGAATTCTGGCCCAAAATGATGTTGGCCAGCGAGGTCAAAAGGATAATGAACAGGTATTTTTTCATGCATAAATTGTTTCGATAAATGTAATAAATTTTGAAATTATACAATCAAAGATTGAGATCATCCTATCTTTGCAGAAAAGGAACTTAAGAAACTCAGTTATGAGCATACTGATCAACAACATCAAAAAATTGGTACAGGTTGAAGCGGAGCCGGTCAGGTTCAGGTCGGGAAAAGAAATGTCAACACTGAATGCCATCAATAATGCCTTTTTATTTATTGAGAAAGATCTGATCAAGGATTTCGGTGAGATGGAAAATATTCACAATTCGGATATTAACCTGCGCGACCCTGAATTGATTATCATAGATGCTGCTGGTAAAATGGTGTTCCCTTCCTTTTGCGATTCGCATACCCACCTGGTATACCCGGCCAGCCGCGAGATCGAATATGTGGACAAGATCAAAGGGCTGTCGTATGAAGAGATCGCAAGACGTGGAGGTGGAATATTGAACTCTGCAAAAAAAATGAAACAGACAACCCTTGCCGAACTCGTTGATTCAGCCTTGGAGCGCCTGGAAGAAATTAAAAATTTCGGAACAGGTGCAGTGGAAATCAAAAGCGGTTACGGCCTCGATGCGGATGAAGAACTTAAAATGTTGTATGCCATCCGGAAACTCAAGGAGCTTTCGCCATTGACAATCAAAGCTACTTTCCTGGGAGCTCACAGCATTCCTGCACAGTATCGTGGTAAACAGGAAGAATATGTTGATATTGTGATCAACGAAATGATCCCGATAGTAGCATCCGAAGAACTGGCAGATTACATTGATGTGTTTTGCGATAAGGGATTTTTTACGGAAGAAGACACAGAGCGGATCCTGATGGCCGGGCTCAAATACGGTTTGAAGCCGAAGATCCATGCCAATGAACTGGATTATTCCGGTGGAATTCAGGTAGGGGTGAAATATGGCGCTTTGTCGGTCGACCACCTGGAATATACCGGTGATGAGGAGATCAAGGTTTTGAAAAATTCTGGGACTATGCCTACCATTTTACCAGGTGCGGCTTTTTTCCTTGGGATGCCTTATGCCCCTGCCCGCAAAATGATCGATGCAGGATTGCCTGTAGCCATGGCAAGCGATTTTAATCCGGGATCATCACCTTCAGGAAATATGCAGTTGATCCTGTCAATGGCCAGTATTTTGTGCCGGCTCACGCCGGAAGAAGCCATCAACGCCTGCACCATCAACAGCGCCTATGCCATGGGTGTGGAGGAGGAACTGGGCAGCATTGCCAGGGGGAAAAAGGCCAATGTTTTTATCACCAACGAAATCCCGACGATTGAGTTTATGCCATATTATTATGGGAGCAATAAGGTGGAACAGGTGATCCTGAATGGAAAAATTCAATAAGTCTTTTATTTTTGATCCCATTTTATAATTTTGTTCTCAATTAAGGAAATCATATGCTGGTTTCCAAATCATCAAATAAAAATCAACAATACATTATGAAACAACTGATCGAATGTGTTCCGAACATCAGCGAAGGAAGGGATGAAAACATAATCAAACAGGTGACCGATGTGGTGCAAACCGTGGAAGGAGTGAGGCTCATCGATGTCGACCCTGGAAAAGCCACCAACCGTACCGTTATTACATTTGTAGGACCACCCGAAGCGGTTTGCGAAGCAGCTTTCAGGCTGGTGAAAAAGGCTTCGGAACTAATCGATATGAGCAAACACCATGGCGAACATCCCCGTTTTGGCGCTACCGATGTTTGCCCGCTGGTTCCCGTTGCCAATATCACCATGGACGAAACGGTTGAATATGCAAGGAATCTGGGAAAAAGAATAGGCGAAGAATTGGGAATCCCGGTTTACAATTATGAGTTCGCTGCCTTTAAACCGGAGCGTAAGAATCTGGCAAATTGCCGGTCGGGTGAATATGAAGGTTTAAAGGAAAAACTTTCTGACCCAAAATGGAAGCCTGATTTCGGCCCTGCTGAATTTAATAAATCAGTTGTAAGGACCGGTGCAACGGCAGTGGGGGCGCGCAATTTCCTGGTGGCGTACAACGTAAACCTGAACACCACTTCTACCAGGCGGGCCAACTCCATAGCATTCGACGTTCGTGAACGGGGTAGGGTAAAGCGTGATGGTGACCCGTTAACAGGTAAGATTGTTAAGGATGAAAAGGGAAACCCGGTTTATGAGCCAGGAATGCTCAAGAGTGTGAAGGCGATCGGATGGTTCATTGAAGAATACGGTGTCGCACAGATTTCAATGAACCTCACCGATATTACCGTGACTTCAGTTCACGAAGCCTTTGATGCTGTTGTAAAAAGTGCCGATTCGCGCGGAATTCGTGTCACAGGTTCGGAACTGGTTGGTGTGATCCCGTTGAAGGCGATGCTGGATGCCGGTAAACATTACCTCAGAAAACAAAACCGCTCGCTTGGAATCCCGGAGCGGGAGATCATTAAGATTGCCATTAAATCACTTGGTCTGGATGAACTTGGCCCATTTGATCCGGACAAGAAAATCATTGAATATATCCTGGAAGATAAATCCCATAGGAAACTGGTGGATATGACCGTTCGTGGTTTTACAGATGAGACATCCTCCGAATCGCCTGCACCCGGTGGCGGTTCAATCTCCGCAACCATGGGTGCACTGGGCGCTGCCTTGGGAACCATGGTGGCCAATTTATCTTCCCACAAGAGGGGCTGGGACGACCGGTGGGAGGAGTTTTCAGATTGGGCGGTAAAAGGCCGGCATTTCCAGGAAGAACTGATGAAAATGGTGGATGAAGATACGAACGCATTTAACAAAATCATGGATGCTTTCGGTTTGCCCAAGAAAACGGAAGAAGATAAAAAAGCAAGGAACGAAGCCATACAGGTAGCTACCAAATATGCTATTGAAGTTCCGTTCAAAGTGATGCAACTCTGCTATGATTCAATGGAGGTGACGAAGGCGATGGCTGAAATCGGCAATCCCAATTCCGTGTCCGATGCAGGTGTGGGGGCCATTGCGGCACTTGCCGGGGTAAAGGGTGCCTTTCTGAATGTAAAGATCAATGCTGCCGGGCTGGAGGACAAGTCATATGTTGAAGAAATTGTATCAAAAGCACGGAAACTACAGGATCAGGCCGTTAAGAAACAAAAGGAAATACTTGAAATTGTTGATGAAAAAATAAAAATTTAAAATTCATACTATCTAAACAAAGCCTGTCTGGTTGAGGCAGGTTTTTTATTTTTGTACGGATGAGTTTTCAGATCGACATTTCAAAATTCAGGCTTAAACAGGAATACTTTGACCATGTTAGCTCTATCCATGGCATTTCACATACTTACCGGGTGATGTGCCATACCTTGTATATCGGCACGGCTGCAGGGTTGAACAGGGAAACAGAAATAGCATTGTCTGCAGCCTATATCCATGATCTTGCGAGAAAACACGACGGTTATTGCAATCAACACGGATTATGGTCGGTACAGGATAAACTTCCTTTGTTTACCGGTTTTTTTGGAATGATGGGAATTACAGATGAGGAAATCATGATCATCAGCGAGGCCGTGAAAAATCATTCTGAAGCCAACGAGCTTGATACAGTTAATAAAGCTTACATTGTTACGGCATTGCTGAAAGATGCCGATGCGCTGGACCGTATTCGCCTGGGGGATTACAACCTGGATCCGACCTATTTGCGTTTTAAAGAGAGTGCCGGTTTGATCCCCTTTGCAAAAGAATTATTTTACCGAACGATAAATATTAATTTTAGTAGTTTTACTGAAGTTTTGGAAATAGCAAAATTAATCGACTTAAAAACAAAATGATTATGGTTAAGCATGTTGTAATGCTGAAACTCAAAGAATACGACAATTCGGCACAAAAGCTGGAGAATGCACTGAAACTGAAAAAAGCAATCGAAGGATTAAAGATTTTCATTGATGAGCTTAAATTCATCGAAGTGGGTTTGAACTTCAATGAAAAGCCCAATGCCTACGATTTGGTATTCACTGCCACTTTCAACAGGCAAGAAGACCTGGAGATTTACAGGAACCACCCGGAACATAAAAAAGTGCTCATTTTTCTCAAAACCATCTCCGATAATTCTATCGTTGTGGATTATGAAATTTAAACTTTATCGACAATCTTTTCCAATTTGTAATTTTTCTGTATCCTTTTTTTGGAATAGTCGTAGGTTCAAAGGTTGCAAATGTTGCAACTTTTTCCCCGGTTTTGGTTTGTTCACTATGTTGAAATTAAAATATTTAAATGCACTTTTAGTCATTGCTTTTATCATTTTCTTAAGCTCCTGCATCGAAAAGGAACTGGATTTTGACGGTATTAAATCCCAGAAATGGACTTCCGACTGGGCATTGCCTCTCATCAGTTCTTCGCTTGGAATTGCAGACCTGATCAATGACTCGGCCGGGATTATCCAGGAAGATGAGGACGGTCTGATCATTCTGGTTTATGAAAGCGAGGAGTTTTTTGAATGGGATACTGAAGATTTAACATCTATTCCTGACCAGGAAAGTACTTTGACGGAAAATTTCTATTTGCCCCAGGTACCACCCGATTTCACTGGTAACATTCCGATCATATTTTCACTTCCTTTTAATCTCAATCAGGAAGGCCAACGGGTCGACAGCGCTCTCATTAAAGCCGGTTCCTATCATTTCAGGATTCGAACCGATCTGAACAAAAACCAGGCAGGAGTTCATTTTACAGTTCCCAACCTTGTGAATGCCACCAATGGCGAACCTTTGCAGTTTTATTTAGATATCAGCTATAACCCTCAACAAAGTCAAATATTAAAGGATACGACCATCAACCTGGAAGGATATACCCTTTATGTGGACCAAACAACAAGCGGAACAAATGAATTGAGCATCGAAGCACTGGTCGATTTTACAGGAGACAATAACCCCGATAACTCACCCTATTTCATGCAGTTGGAAAATGAATTTGCTGCTACGGAATTCAGCAGGTTTTTTGGCTATGCCGGATATCAGTCCATAACAATGAATGATACACTCCAGGTGGATATTTTCCGGCTTAATGAGGAAGGATACTTTGACTTTGGCCCGGGAAGCGTCAATCTGAAAATCGATTTATGGAATTCCTTCGGGATTCCGGCCGATCTTGAATTTCTGCAGTTCAAGGCAGTTCATGACGGACCTGACCCCGAAAGCCTTGATATTTACCTCTTCGGAGAAGGGAATCCCGCCATCATCAACCTCAATTATCCCGATTTTTTCCAGGTAGGGCAATCCATCCTGACGGAGGTAGAAACGGTCAATTCAAATATCCATGAAGCGCTGGATATTTCGCCCGATAAATTATTTTTAGACCTGGAAGCCAGAATAAACCCCGGACAAGATCCAAACCAGGAAAATTTCGCATTGGATACCAGTCATTTAAAGGCAAAGATTGCACTTGAATTGCAACTCTTTGGATCGGTGAGCGGATTTAAAATTGCTGATACGGTTGATTTTAATATCGATGATGTAAATGAGATCGATTACATCGAATTTGCAGTGGATGTCTCCAATGGGTTTCCCATCAACGCAGAAATGCAGCTTTTTTTCGTTGATTCTGTTTACAATGAATTGTTTGTCCTGCTGACACCCGATGAGGCATTGATGCCCGCGGCTTCGGTAGGAAATGCACCCGAATACAGGGTTCAATCGCCCGCTGAAAAAATTACCTATATCGATTTGGGCAACGAAGAAATTGAAAAATTGCCTGAAGCCAGGCAAATCATAATCCGTGCAACTTTGTCGACCTATGAGGGTGATTTGGTTAAAATCTATTCCGATTATGCCATCGATCTGAAACTGGGTGCTAAGTTCGGATTAAATAT
>JAFGBL010000068.1 GCA_016933115.1 Bacteroidales bacterium
AAACATACATTTTCCGGTTTCATTATTTTCTGGAATTTACTGGGCTCACCCACTGGCTGACGAAATGTTTAAAAAGCCGTAGAACATAAACCATTGACTTTATAAATTGTTATAATATAAATAAATTAACCACTTTTTAACTAACTTAAATTTTTTAACTTATGAAAAAGTTTTTACATTCTTTAATGGCAGTCCTTATTTTAGGATTTGGAACAACTTATTCCCAGGATATTGTTCTCAATGGAAGTTTCGAACAGTGGGAGGATGATATGCCGGTCGGATGGTACAGCCTGTTCAACTTCTTAGGGTATCAAAATGTATTTCAATCATCCGATGCCCAGCATGGCACTTCTTCGGTTGAGTTGAAACCGCTTTACAACAGCACATTTCAATATGTCATTCCCAGTTTCCTGAGTTCCGAAGGGTTCCCTGTCACCAGTGCCCATCCGTCACTGAAGGGCTATTTTAAAGGTTCGGCCAGCGGAGAGGACACTTTATACATTACCATTACAATGATGTCGGGGCTTGAATATGTCGGTGGAGGGGGTTTCCTCACTGGCGCAACAGCTGCGAGCTGGACACCCTTCACAGTACCTATTTATTATCAGGAAAAGGTTGTCCCCGATTCGGCATTTATTTATATCCTTGCCGGAAGTGATGCCGAAACAGCCACTGAAGGAACCGACTACCTGATCGACAATCTGCATTTCGAAGCCTCTGCCGGTATCAATGATTTGAAACAGATTGCAGAACACACCATTTTCCCAAACCCTGTTCGTAGCGAATTGAATGTCAGGTTCACGATTGAGGAAAGTGATGTTTTGAAATTTGACCTTGTGTCACCCCAGGGAAAAACTGTAAAGACTTCAGGAAAAACAAATTTCCACCCCGGTCAGAACACATTTACCATGCAGGTATCCAGCCTGAAACCCGGTATGTACTTTTTGTATATAAACGGCGAAAAATACCGGTTTAACGAAAAAGTACTAATAAGCGATTAAGACTTTTTTTGGAATTTGCACATAATAGGCGCAAGTGCGCACCCCGGCTATTGCCGGAGTACACACTTGCGCTTTGTATTTCTGATTTATAAACCAATCACAAAATCCCACCTCACACTTCGAGGCTTCCTGCAGTCGCACTTCAGTGTGTCCATCGCTGTTTAAAACACAAACTCCTCTATTTTCCTTTACCAAACAAATAAACCAGCACTTTGTCAGTCCGTTCCCGCCAGTTAGCCCATTGATGCCCGTCGTTGTAAACATTAAACACATGGTTAATCCCCCTCCTCTCCAGTTCATGATGAAGATCCGTATTTGCCTCCAGAAAAGTCTTTCCATTTATTGTACCGCCCACCAGGTCGAATTTACCAACATCTATCCAGATGCGGAAAGCAGGAAGGTCACTGCCTTTTTCTTCAAGTTTTCCGAACGCTTTATAAATCATTTCCGATATCGTCGGTGACTGGCCTACGCCCATTAAAAAAACATCCGGCCGGCTCAAAACGGTAAGTAACGCCGCATGCCCACCGCTTGATATCCCGGCAATAGCCCTTTTCGCAGGCAGCGAAGCCGTTTTGTACATCCTGTCCACCATTGGCACAAAATCATTGCAAACCGCCTGTATAAAATCCGCTTCCCCGCCGCCAATGTACTCTGCGTGTTGTTGTGAGGGAGGTAAAAAAACAACCAGCAAAGGTTCAATCATTCCGTCGGCCAGCAGGTTATCCAATACTGTTGTATACTGCATAAATTCCACCGCTTCATTGCCATCCGTAACATAAAGCACAGGCAGTTCCGAAAGGGTGTCGTAGCCCGCCGGAATATAAATTTTAGCCATGCGCGATGCAACAGAAGTATTGCGGCTCATGAGCCAAATACTATCCAGAATTCCATGCGCAATATCCTCCCGGAAGTTTCGTATCGGGTCAGGTTGAAAGCCGGGCATGGCGATCTGGCTGTGCGGCCCATAGCCGCCCGGTGTAACAACCGGGTTTCGTTCATCTGTCATTGTCACCGAATCAATGGCAAGCAAATAATCGATCCGGGCATCTATTGGCAAGGTAAAGGTTCTGTGAAAAAAAGTAAACCCGTTGCAGGCAATGGTGTCCAGGGTATCCGGTACCGTCCATCCATGCTGTAGGTCGCCGTTCAAAACCACCGTATTTGCCCTTCCATACCAGTAAAGGCTCACGATGCTGTCTGCTTCAATCACAGGTGTTTGTGGAAAAGCCAAAATAAACTCCTTCACTACACTGTCGCGCTCCTCTTCCGGAAGCAGCAGTAGCCTGCCTGTAAATGCTTCGAAGCGGCTGCCGTATTGCTGATCCAGATAGGTTAGCCGTTTGGGACCAACAGGCTTTTTATCCCTGTTTGAGCAGCTCATCAACAGATTCATTACCATCATCAGCATCAAGGGTATTAAATAAAATTTTAACCTCATAAAACCGGGCATTTTCATTACCAAAAATTTTTCATGTAAAATTATCAAATAATTATCTTCAGCAAAACTATTGATCCAAAACCCGTGTTGTGATTAAAACCCTGAACCGCGCCACAAAAAAACTGCAATAAGCAACCGAAACCGGCAAACAGCGCAGATGCCTGTCAGGCCGGAAAAAGAAAACCAGGATCACATCGAAAGAACTCCCTGCAATCTGAACGTTTTAAGACAAACTGTTCGGATATTCTTCCCCCTCCTTCACCCAGGCCAGCACCAGTTTATAACCCAGCGACAACACAATTGCGCCCAGGAACAATCCCATAAATCCCGATGCAATAAACCCGCCTAAGGATCCCAGGAAGATCACCAGCGTAGGGACCGGAGCACCCTTGCCCATGAGCAGCGGCTTCAGGATGTTGTCCGAAAGCATCACCAGCACCAGAACTATGGCCCATAACACCGCAGCCCAGGTGTCCATGATGCTGAAAATGTAAACGATCACCGGTATGATTACCAGTGCCGGACCCAACTGGATGATGCACAGAATAAGGCAAAGCAACGCCCACAGGCCGGCATACGGTACCCCTGCCAGCAAAAAAGCCAACCCCGCCAGCAATGACTGAATAAACGCCACCCCGATCACCCCTTTCGACACATTCCGAACCGTTAACGCTGACATCCGGAAATACTCATCCCCCTGTTCATTGACCAGCCGCCGGAAAAGCCGCCGGATCATATCTCCTCCACTGTCGGCTATAGCCAGGAAGATTCCCGAAATAATGATAGACAGGATGAACTGAAGCAGCGTCATGCCCGTGTCCATAAGGGCGTCCAGAAGCCAGCCCGCCGCCGTTTTGATCTGCTTCGAATAGGTATTCCCCAGGCTTTCCGGATCCCTGGCTGCCTGCTCCCAAAGCTGGTAAAGTTTGTCCCCCACCAGCGGCCAATCCTTCACCTGCGCATCGGGTGGCGGGATAACCAGGTCTTCCCGGTCAAAACCCTTGTTGAAGGTCCGAATCCCATCTACCAGCGAATCAGTGAAAAGGATGCCCGGAACAAAGATAACAGCCAGCGAGACTACCGTAATGATCACCGCTGCCGCCTTTTTACTGCCTTTCATCTGGTGGCTCAGACGGTCGAAAAGCGGATAAAGCGTAACGGCAATTATGAGCGCCCAGAACACGATGTTGATGAACGGGCTGATGATGCGGAAGCACCAGGCCAGCACCAGCAACAGTATACCGAGTTTGATGGCAATGTCGATGACAATGCCCAGGATGGGGGTATTATTTTTCATAACCTATAGCTGTTTAGTTTTACTTCGGTCAACTGAAAATACATTTCAAGAAAACAAAAATAGGGAATCCTTGTTTGCTGAAGTGTTTTTCCCTCACCGCAAACAAATCCGCACCTGATACGTTTGTTGTCTACAAGCATATCATTAACTTTCGATCATGCAAAATTACAGGGAAAACTTTTCTGGAGCCATCATTTTAGTGGCACGGTGGACTGATTTGATACGACGCCCTTTCGGTCGCATCCGGTTGCCGGTCTTCGGCCCTGTTTTTCTGGTCACTGCATCCTGTCAGTCTCCGGGTTAAAACGGCTATGCGGAAAAAATCAAAGCCGGAAGCACCATCCCCAGTTTTACGCTGCCCGATCAAAACGGCAAACCTTTCAGCATCGATTCGGTACTGGGCAAAAAGAACCTGGTCCTCTATTTTTATCCCAAAGACGACAGCCCCGGCTGCACCAAACAGGCATGTTCCTTCCGCGACCAGTTTGAAGTATTTGCCGATGCCGATGCCCTGGTGATTGGTATCAGCGGGCAATCGGTCGAAAGCCACAAGGAATTTGCCGACAAATACAATCTGCCCTTTACGATGCTGAGCGATGAGGGCGACAAGCTCCGCAAACAGTTTGGTGTGCCCGTCAATTTCCTGGGGCTCATTCCCGGGCGGGTGACCTATATTGCCGACAAATCGGGGAAAGTGGTGTACATCTTCAACTCACAAACCCGCGCCGCACAGCATGTGGATGAGGCCCTGAAGATATTGAAAGAATTGCCATAAGCAGGATATACCGCTACACGGCCGGTTAATCCAGCAGGATCAACTTCGGTTTGCTGATGACGCCGGCCCTTTCCATGGCTGCTGCCAGATCCGGATCATTCATCATTTTCATTGCCCTGTCGATATCCTGCGTTTGAAAGATCATATATACCTCCTGCCTGTTATTCGCGTCTGCCCCAACGGCAATTTCCTTCAGCCCGGCATTGGTTCTCCTGGCATTATCGGCATCATAAATTGGTTTCCATGTGGCAAAGTCTTTAACTCTGTGTGTTAAGATCACTGTTTTCATCAAGTAGTTAATTTAGTTTGTTACGTGGCCGATATGGCCAGGACAGGTTGTATGAACCTGCCTTTCTAAAACAATCTCCGGAGTGGAATGTTAACCGGCCTAGCAAGCCACCCAGGGTGTTCATTGGTGCATGTCGTTATGGATGTGGCGTTTATGGATTTTGTATGGCGGGGATTTAACGGTAAATTAACAAAAGGGGGGGTAACGGGCAACCGTTTTGCAATGAGCTGATTGAAAAGGTTGCAGATTATTTTTCCGGGGTTTGCGTTTGTTTTGTAGATTTGCGGGTATGGCTGATGTGCATGATAAAAAGACCAGGAGCTATTGTATATATTATATCGGGAGCAAGGATATGAACATATAAAAGAATAAAAAATTAAAATATGAAAAAGGGACAACGATTATGGACCCAAGATGAATTGTTACTTGCAATAAATTTATATTGCAAATTACCTTTTGGTAAAATTCATAGATTGAATCCAGAAATAATACATTTGGCACGCTTGATTGATAGAACTCCGAATTCTATTTCTTATAAACTTGTAAATTTTGCGAGTTTTGATCCGAGTTTGCAAGCTAGAGGAATTAAAGGAGCAGTAAATGCTAGTAAACTTGATAAGAAAATTTGGAATGAGTTTTTCAATAACTGGGAAAGTCTATCTTTCGAAAGTGAAAAATTACGCGCGCAATATGAAAAAACAACGATAGAAAAATTAAATGAATTAAATGAAGTTGATTTACCGAAAGAAGGAAATACAAGGGAGCAAGTCATTCAGGCAAGGGTTAATCAATTATTTTTTAGAAATACTGTTTTAGCAGCTTATAATTATACTTGTTGTATAACGGGAATTAACCAGCCAGAACTACTTGTGGCAGGTCACATACGACCATGGAAAGATGATAAAAAAAATCGTTTAAATCCTCGAAATGGCATTGCAATAAATGGATTGCACGATAAAGCATTCGAGAATGGATTAATGACCATCACAACAGATTGTAAGATTAAAATTTCCCATCTACTTATGAAAAAGAGAGACCAAAAAATCATTCATGAATATTTTAAAGTGTTTGATGGCAAACCAATTCATTTACCATCGCGATTTTTACCGGATATAGAATTTTTAAAAGATCATAACGAAAAGCTCCGATCTTAAAATTAAATATATTTGCTGTGCTTTAAATAAATTTAGTTTAAATGTACATCGAGTAATTTGTGATGAACTTACCCATTAATTCTGCTCTTCCAATAAATCTCTTAGCAGCCTGTTTCAATAACACGTCTGCGACTTACAAATTCTATTGGCTACTATCAATTTTACAAGCTATCGAACAAAAAAAGGAAAAGATTTTAAAAAGTGAATTATTTGCACGAATGGTTTCTAATGCATGGTATACTGTCAACTATTTCCATGTCTCCTTTGGCAAACAAGACAAACTACAGCAAGCGATTGAAACAATAAAAGAATTAGAGAGATTTACTGTTGATGAAAATAGAGAATCAATAGTTAGTAATTTAACAATTAGTGAAAACCAGATTACTCTGACACAACTTAGATATTTTAATAATCAGGTTCCTCACTGGTTTTTAAGTCCTTGGTTTCCAAAAAAAGAAAAATCAGAAATTTATATTGCTTCGAAAACATTTGAAAATAAATGTGTGTATGCATTGTATGACAATGACATTCAAATAAACCCTCAATGGTTTGGTTATCTCTTTGACAACATTAGCTTACTTAAGTCCTTTTGCTATTGGAATTTAGCAATTTATCTTCAAGCTAAAAATCCAAATGTTCCTGACATTCCGAATAAATTAATTAAACCAGCAATTAGAAGTAGCCTAAATCAACAAAGATTAAATTTTTGGAATCTTGTTATTAATGAAATGGGTTCGGTAAATTGTATTTACACCGGTAAGAAACTTACACTTGGGAAATTCGCTGTTGAACATTTCATTCCCTACAATTTTGTTTCTCATGATTTAATTTGGAATCTAATCCCGGCCGATAAAAGTTTTAATAACAAAAAGAGTGATAAACTCCCTCCTCTTAATAAATATTTTGACGGTTTCTATAACCTTCAGAGAAATGCTATTGAGATCATTAAAATGAAAAACCCGAAAAATAAATTTTTACAGGATTATATTTCAAT
>JAFGBL010000069.1 GCA_016933115.1 Bacteroidales bacterium
AGGGTCAGGTTGAAACTGAAATCTGATAGGTCCTTGCTTTCCAGCCGTTCAAGGTTCGTACCGGAAATATAGCGATATGTAGCTCCCAGGTTCAACCTGAAAAATTTCACCATGTTCAGTTCCAGGCTCACACCGGGCTCAACAACAAAAAATGCCGAGCTTTCAACGAGGTCATAAACGGTCCAGTCCTCAGGGTTGGTATTGTCAATATTATCATTAGTTTTGACCGAAATGCCGGTTCCTCCTGCCCCGATCAAAATCGGAAAAGAAAGATGAACCGCTTTTTTGGGCATGGCAATATATTCCAGTAGGATTCCGCCGTATCCCATGTCGATCTTTAGGTTACGGGTGCTATCAACTCCAAATATATTTTCAGTGTAGTTAAAAGTGTTGTTGGTCGTCAATCCGTAACCTCCGCCTCCCAGCACGAAGCTATGCCCGATGACCCAGCCGCCACGGCCACCCAGCAGTAAGCTCATTTCATGGTTCACATTGCCAAGTTTCAATTCCGGCGCGCCGTAACCTCCCGAAGAAAAATCATTTCCAAAAATGGTTTTAAATTCAGTCTCCTCTTCCTGGCCAAATATAATGATGCTCCATCCCATCATTAGTAAGAACAATAACTTTCTCATCATATCAATCTTTTTAGATATTATGCAAAATTAATCTTCATTGTCTCTTTTCAAGTCCCTTTTCAGTTGTGATGCCAATCTTACCGACTGAACAATCGTTTTACCCGACCGAAATGCCCTGGAATCAAATTTCATTTGAATTACCTTTCCAACCAGTTCAGGAAATCCGTTACCTTTAACCTGCTGATCAGTACTTCATCCTCAACAGGTGGTTTTAGCCCGATTTTTAGCCGACTGTTAAAATATTTGTCAATGGACTCAATGGCATTGATGTGTGCAATGTACTTCCTGTTGAGCCGGTAAAAATCATTCGGGTTCATCATATTTTCCAGTTGCTCCAGCGAGTAATTGATAATGTACTTTTTCGCATCGGTAGTGATGATGAACGACACCTTGTCTTCCGAAAAAAAGTAGGCAATTTCATTGGCTTCCACATGCCTGATTTTATCCCCAAGCTTCACCACCAACCTGCTTTTGTAGGAAGGGCGGTACAACCCGAGCACCTCCTCCAGTTGTTTTTTAGAGAAGAAGCCTTCTTTTGAAGCCGTGGGACTTTGTAATTTTTTATATTTTTCCAATGCTTTTACAAGTTCCTCCTCTTCAATTGGTTTTAACAGATAATCGATGCTGTTGACCTTGAACGCTTTGATGGCGTAATTGTCGTAAGCCGTGGTGAAGATTACCGGCGGCTGAACGTTTATCCTGTTGAAAATTTCGAAGCTGAGCCCATCGGAAAGCTGAATATCCATAAAGATCAGGTCACATTCGTTCTTTGAAAGCCATTTGATGCTCTCTTCCACCGAATCGATCATTTCAAGGATTTCAATATCCGGGTCAATGGTTCTCAGGAGCCGTTTCAGTTCCTGCATTGCAAATGGTTCGTCTTCAATGATCAGTATTTTCATACGCATTCAATTTTAATCGAGTAATGGTATTTTTACCTGGTAATAATTTTCATTTTGTTCAATTGAAACTTTCTTATTTGTCAGGTATTCGTATCGTTTTTTGATGTTGTTCAAACCCGTGCCGGACGACCGTTCGGTACTTGATTTCATTTGCAAATTATTCCTTACGGTCAGGAATTGGCCATCATCAATAAACATTTTAATAGTAAGCGGTTTTAATTTTGAGATAATGTTGTGCTTAACGGCATTTTCGAGCAGCAATTGGATAACCATTGGGGCAATTTTGAAAGACCTTTTTTCTTCGGGTATGTCGATTTCCACTTCCAAATTCTGGTCGAACCGGGTTTTGATGAGAAACAAGTAAGCCTCAATGAACGGAAATTCTTCCCGGATGGTGATCAGGTCCATGTCTTTGTGATCCAGTACATACCGGTAAACCTGGGACAATTGCCTCACAAATTTTGAAGCTTTCTGTTGGTCGATGAAGATGAGTGAAGATAATACATTCAGACTGTTGAACAAAAAATGGGGATTCACCTGCGATTTAAGGGTTTCAAATTGCGAGATGATATTTTCTTCCTGCAACCCTATCAGTTGCCTGGCATTTTCGATATTGATGCGCATTTCGCGCTCATCCCAGGGTTTGGAAATATACCGGTACACGCCTCCCCGGTTGATGGATCCAATCACTGCATCAATATCACTGAATCCGGTGATGATCATCCTGACCGTTTCAGGATAGTCGCGGTTCACCTGTTCAAGGAACTGGACGCCGGTCATTCCGGGCATCCGTTGGTCGGAGAGTACAAGGTGAACTTCGTTTTCCTTTAACACCTTTAGTCCTTCCTGCCCGTTTTGTGCGGTAAGCACCTTGTAATCGCGCCTGAAAGTAGCCCTGAAGGAGATCAGATTGTGCACCTCGTCATCTACGTACAATATGGTAAAATCTCTTTTTTCCAATTTTATTCCGATTAAATTTGATTTACAGGTAAAGTGATAATAAACTCCGATCCCTGATTTTTCTCTGTAATCACCTCAATGGTTCCGCTGTGTTTTTCTATGATCCCAAAGGAGATGGAAAGCCCCAGCCCCGTTCCTTTACCAACATCTTTTGTCGTAAAGAACGGCTCGAAAATCCGTTTCTTCACGCTTTCCGGCATGCCGCAACCGGTATCGCGGATGGAAATTTTAACCCCTTCTTTGTCTTTCCAGGTCTTAATGAAAATTTTTCCCTCACCTTCGATGGCTTGCAACCCGTTGTTGATGATGTTCAGGAAAACCTGGTTCAACTGTCCCGGATAACACATGATCTCTGGAATTTTGCCATAATCCTTAACCACCTCAATTCGCCTTTTTAGTTTGTTGTGAAGGATCAGCAATGTTGATTCGAGGCCCTGGTTGACATCTGCCAGCTTGAGTTCATGTTCGTCCATCCTGGAGAAATTCCTTAAACCTTTAACGATTTCAGAAGTACGCGCAGCACCTTCACCTATTCCCTCCAACAACTTGTTTATTTCTTCGAGGACGAAATGATATTCGACCTCCATTTTAAGTTTTTCGACTTCATTGAACCGATCCGCAAGCTGGTATTTTTCGATCAACTCCTCATATTTATTCAGAACCGAAACGATGTCATTGATATCCTGCTTTAAAGGTTTGACGTTGCCGCTGACAAAATTGATCGGATTGTTGATCTCATGGGCAACTCCAGCCGTTAGCTGGCCCAATGAGGCCATCTTTTCCGAATCGATCAGTTGCGACTGGGTTTTTTTCAGATCTTCAAGAGCCATGTTGAGTGCTTCATTCTTTTCACGCAATTCACTTGTTCGCGTTTGAACCTGTTTTTCTAACCGGGCACGAATCACCTTTAGCCTCCTGGTGCGGACATTCAGAATCCAATAAATGATCGCAATGAGAAGGACAATGACAATCAGGTAAAACCAAACGGTTTGAGTGAAAGGTGGTTTAATAATGATTTGAAGTGAAGCACCTTCTTCATTCCAGAGCCCGTCGTTGTTAGAGGCTTTTACCTTAAACGTATATTCACCCGGCGGGATATAAAGGTATTGGGCTGAACGCTGGCTTCCAACATAGTTCCAGCTATCATTCAGGCCTTCCATCATGAAGGCAAAGCTGTTTTTAACGGGTTGGATATAATTGAGTGCCGTAAATTCAAAGCTGAGCACATTCTGGTCATGGTTCAGGATAATAGTTTGCGTTTCGGAAATATCTTTCGAAAGGGGAGAGCTTCCGTCATTTGCAACAGGAACATCCTTGAAAAATAACTGGAATTTTGTAATGTAAACAGGCGGTCTGACTTTGTTCCCCATCACATTTTCAGGATTGAAATAAGTAACACCTTCGTAGCTTCCAAAGTACAAAACTCCATCAACTCCCTGACAAAATGCACCAATATTAAAAGCGTCAACAGGCAGATAGTTATTACTGCTGAAATGTACGAAAGAAAGGCTGTTTGAATTTTCGTGTTTAATGGCTTTGATGATCCCGTTGTTTGAACTCAGCCAAAGGCAATTCTTTTCATCCTCCAGTATCCCATAAATTACGTTGTCCGGAAGCCCTTTTTCGGTGGTATAAATTTCCTCGATCCCGGTTTTTTCCCGGTTCATTTTGATCAAACCCGAATTGTCCGTTCCCAGCCACAGCCAACCGTCCGAGTCCTCAAAAATGCAGTAAATAGTCAACAATGTACCTGCATCGTTTTTTAATAACCCGTTGTCGATGGTAGTGAATGTACTTTCATTGTGATTATACCGGTTCAAACCATTGTTTGTACCAATCCAAACCACCCCGTTTTTATCCTGCCTGATGGCGAATATCTCATTGTCACTCAACCCCGTACCATTTTCAGAATTTCTTTTAAATGACCCGACTACCGAATTATTTTTTATGAGTTTAATGCCGTGCCTGGTCCCTGCCCAAATGGTGTTGGATTGGTCTTCGAACAGGCAAAGGATTTCTTCGTTTTCCAAAAATTTCGTGAATTTGAAATTACCGGTTTTACGATCCGAGGCATTCAGCTTATTCAATCCACCGGCTGCCGTTCCGATCCAGATGTTTTTTTCTGAATCCTCCAGGAGGGCGTAAATGCTGTTATCACTTAAACCGGTTTGGTCGTCAGGTATTTTTTGGATGTTGGAAATCGATTGATCCTGTTGGTTGTAAATGGAAAGGCCGTTATCCGTCCCGATCCAAATCTGGCCAATAGTTGATAATAAGGAATAAACATCATTGCTGGCAAGTCCCAAACCTGAACCGGCATCTCTTTTGATTTGGTCGAACCAAATATTGACCATTTCCAGTTTGTTAATACCTCCGCCATAGGTGCCTACCCATAGAACGCCCGTAATATCGAAAAGCAGTGTGAAAATATAATCGTTTGACAGGCTTTGGGAGTCGCCGGAAATGTTTTTGTAAAGAATTGCATTTTTGTGTTTCGGATTTACCCTTACCAACCCACCTCCAAATGTCCCGATCCAAAGATTGCCGCGATGATCTTCTGCGAGGCCATGGATCTCTTCAATTCCAGTATTTTCTTCAAAATTGGATTCGTAATCGAAACGGGTGAATGACCCTTCCGCTTCGTTCAGTATTTGCAATCCCTCATTCGTACCAATGTACAATATGCCTTCTTCCGATCTGTAAATGGCATGAATGGTGTTATTGCCAAGGGTATTTTCATTTGAATGATCGTGTATATAAATTTCGGATTCGCCTGATCCGGGATTCAACCTTATCAATCCTTTATCTGTTCCAATCCATACGGTTCCGTCGGGCTCCGTTAAAAAGACCTGGGTTGTAAATCCCTCCATCGAGTTATCTGTACTCAATTTCAATTTTTCAAAGCTTTTTGAAATGATATTGACTTGAAACAGTCCCTTGTTGGTTCCAATTAAAAGGTTGCCATTTTTTAATTGAGTGATGGCATTGACGGTGTTATCAACGTAATTACCGGTTTTGGAAGTATCAGGTAGAAAAGGTTCAAACCGGTGGGTTGACCTGTCAAACCGGTTCAAACCATGATGTTCGGTACCGATCCAGATGGATCCTTCCTTATCCTCAAATAGTGATCGTATGTAATTACCGGAAACCGAATGAACACTTGAATCACTATGAATATAGGCGGTAATATTATAACCGTCGAATTTATTCAGGCCGTTTTGTGTTCCAAACCACATAAAACCCTTGCTATCCTTCAAAATACAGGTAACCACACTGGAGGACAATCCTTTCCCTGTGGAGATGGTCTCAAACCCTTCAGTATTGTTACGTGCTGACAATTTGAACCCGGTAAACAGGTACAGGATGATAAGTCCGGTGAATATTTTTGTTTTCATGTTTATACTTTAAAACCGAGTTTTAAAAGTTCATCGGAAATAGAGAGTTTTTGCCGGGTCAGCTTATCCACATTCACTTCAAATTTCAATACATTGTTTTCCAGTATGATGAAATTGATGGTTGCCCCTTTCCTGGCAAGTCCTTCGCGCTCGGCCACAATTACCACGGGCAAATCACCGACTTTTTCCGAAATACCATTGATCTGCCGGCTCTTGGAAGCAGGTACATAAATAAGATGAAATCCTGAAAGGTCGTCTTCATCCCTAACCTCTTTCACAACAATATTTTGGTCGTTTCCCGCTTTTTTCAATGATGCCATAAGTACCAGTTCATCGTATAACGGTGAATTTCCGTAAACACCGATCACAAAGTCTCCTTTCAGCTTGTTTTCAGGCCAAACGATGTACTTTGTAAATTTATAAATAAATAATGATTGTGCCCTGTAATCCAGTTCTTGTGAATAATTATTTTTCAAGCATAAAAGGGTAAGGATCGCCATAAGCAAACCGATTTTGAGTAATTCAGCGTATTTATTCAGAGGGTAGATCATTTCCCGATAGGCTGTGCTTATTTATTCGATTTCTTTTTAAACGGAACCTGGTAAGCTACTTTTACATAGACTTCCCGCGACGGACCCGGCAATGGCGGCTTTACTCCGAAATAGGGCTGTAGGAAACTGTATTGTTGATTGAATACATCGTACATCCCAATTCCGGCAGATAACCCGGGTGTGAACAAATTGTCGTACCTGAAGAAAAAATTCGTCAGATTTGTGAGCCGTTTTTTGACGAGTTTTCCATCCACATCATAAGGTCCCGGACCGGTAATATCCACATCATAACCGTACCTGATTCCAATAAAACTGGTATTTAGGTTGACCGTGAAATTTTTTGTAATGTAATAGAGCCATGTAATATTCAGTTTGTGCTGCGGAAATGCAAGCAGGCTGCTGGTTACCAATTCCTCCCTCAGCGAAGGGTCGCGATTGAATGTACTTACCGAATAGGCCTTGATCCGGGGTTTGTTTTCAACCGAGTAAAACGAATAATTGGCATTGAGGTAGCCCCATTTGTCCTGGAACCTGAAATCCAGTTCGAAGCCCCGGGTTCCTGCCCGTTTGAAATTTTGGTAAACATAAATCCCCGAGGCATAGCCGTAAATATTTCGAATGTTTTCATCCTGGAAGTAGTAATATACGATCGGATCCCGAATGGTCATATCGAACAGATTCATAGTAAGGAAAGTTTTATCGCTGAACTGATATCCGGCCTCAACTTCAATTACCAGTGTTTTTTCCGGTTTGAGTCCCCTTCCAAGGTTGTATATGGATGATGAATCAGGCGATATTTCATAAGTCCCGTCGAATGAATAGTAAATATTTCCAAGGGTTGGCAATCGATAAGCATCGGTAACGAGGAATTTCATGTGGAATTTCCTGAACTTTTTGGTAATCCCCACCCTCGGTGAAAAAGCCGATTTATAATTGGCATTCGTTTCGAATCGAGCACCTGCAAACAAATGGAAAACGGGCAATTTGAAAATGGCTTCGCCATAGAAGGCCGTGCTCGAATATTCCTCAGGTGGTTTACCGGCATATAGTTGTGAAATGGTATCGGTATTGACTGCCCTGTCGGCAAAATGATCGATGCCGCCGATCAGGTTCACCCGGTGGCTGATGTCGTAGTTGATATCCAGTCGTGCCCTGAACCTGGTAACGCCGATGACCAGTGAATCAGCCCTTTCGGGATTATCCTGCAAAGCTTCGATATATGGTGTGTTTTCTTCCCATGGAGTTTGGATATTCAGGTTCAGGCGGGGAGTGATCGTCAGGTTTGGCGTAATCCTGAATTTGTAGGAAAGTTCTGTATAATTCCCTAAATATCCGTATTTAAGCGGCCTTTTTTTTCTGGAATCAAGGGTGGTGACATCGGTAACGCGGTACAGGTCAGTCAGGTTCGAAATACTGAAATCTCCCCAGTTAAAGGCAATATTCCACATGGCATTGTCCAAATCCGAATCACCTGCCAGGGAAGAATAGGCTCCCACACCCAGGGTGTCATTGCAAATGATAGAGTCGATGGAGCAATCATAAAATCCATAATGCTGCAGGTTGCTTCGTTGGGCCTGACCGGCTGTCAGGAAGAATCTCAATTCGGTTTTTGCCCATTTTTGTCCCAGATAGAGGTCAAATTTGTTCCGGTCGCCTCCCGAACCCATAAACCCTTGGTTATATCCCACTGAAACACCGCTGAATTCTTCCGGGTCCTTTGTAACGATATTGATCACCCCGAATTCGGCAAATCCGCCATGTGTGGAAGATCCCGGCCCCCTGACGATCTCGATCCTTTTGATCATATTCACCGGAAAATGGTTTCCAAAATAGGTATGAGCCGTGTAATGCTCGTTGATTTCTTTTCCGTTCAGCATGATCAGCACTTTGCCTTCTGCCGCCCAGTTGCCCCTGATTCCCAGGCCTACATTGCCCCTGGCGTCCTGAGCAAAATGAAATCCCGGAACCAATCGCAATACATCGATCAGGTCGCGTGCTCCCATGCTTTTGATCTCTTCTTCCGTTACAAGGGTTACAATATTTGGGCTGTATCGCGAAGGAAGGGATTTTTGGGTGGAAACAGAGATCAGGCTGTTGATGAATTTTTCCAGTTCGCTTGAAACCCCGGTGGCTTTTAGATTCTCCAGCTCTTCCAGCGACATGTCGTAAAAATCCGAGAGCGAAAGGGTATCGTGTTTCGTTTTCTGAACCGAATCCCTGTCAGGCTTCCTGAATTTGAACAAATATTCAAAATCATCCGATTTTCGGGTTGAGTCCTGCTGGGCATCCAGCCCCATAACCGATAAAATCGCAATGAAAATGAATAGATTCCGTAAAAGTAAATTCATATTTTTTGTTTGATTCTTCAAAATTATAAAAACAAATGCTTAACACATAAAATGGGAAAAGAAGCCTGCCGACTTCTTTTACCTGAAACTTTAAATCGATATGTGAAAATCAAATCTATCATTTGTATGTTGTTGAAACCGACGTATTGGAATATGCGGAAAAAAATCCGCAGCCACCCTCCGAAATGTTGGTTATAATATTGGCCGGCGGCCCGCTGAAAAGTGGGTTGCGGTATTGAAAAGTCTGATCCTGGAGCTGGAGAATAAAATTGTAGTAATCCTTGGTGATGCCCGACATCTTCATGGTAATTACATCGCCGGGATGAACCACTTCGCGCGGAGTATCTTCGTCAAGGAAGCCGATGGTTGCCCCGAAAGTATAGTTTCCGTTGAAATATCGGTCATCGGATATCCAAACTTTATTGATGGTGTCGGACATCAGGGTGTCGTTTTTATAGATCAGGAACTTGTAAAAATCAGTTGTCGGGGGTTCCCACGCAAAAATCTTTACTTCCCAGCCTTCCCAGTCTTCATTATATTCCACACGGATCGAATCGACCGACCCAACCGGCCTCAGCTCGCTGGAGGCATAAAAAACAGATTGTCCATTTACCGGTTCGGCTAGGTTTACGGTCATTTCATACATCCTTCCGACAACTCCAAAATAATCAGCCGGAGTGAAGTAATAACCGGGCATGGAATCGTACTCATTGAGTTGAACATCGACATATCCATCATAAAGGTTCACTGTAGCGGCTGAAATGGCAGGAGCCGGTTTTCCGCTGTAATAATCGGTGGATTTGGTCAACCTTATCCAGTGCATGGCGGTATCGGTCGAAACATGGCCCTCAACAACCAGCCTGTCGTAGGTCGTGCCCAGGTCAATCTCAATCCGCTCAGTACAACCGGAAATTAAAATTGCAAGTCTGAAAATATATGCCAGTTTTTTCATTTCATTAAAAATTAAAATTAAATGTAATTGAGGGTACGAAGCTGAACAAATAGATCATCTCAGCATAAGTTTCATTGGGATTAGCCGGTTCCTCAACAAAATTGATCACCCAGGGATTTTTCCGGCCATAGGCATTGTATAGGGAGAAATTCCAATCGTACGACCATATGCGTTCCGGCTTTTCCTTGCTGTGCAGGGTGAACGACAGATCAAGCCTGTGGTAGTCGGGCAAGCGATAACTGTTCCGGTCGCTGAAAATGGGAACGATTTTATTTCCGTACACAAACCTGCCTGTAGGAAATGTTACCGCTGAGCCTGTTGAATAGACCCAGGTGGCTCCCAAAGAAATCCTTTTACTCACATTGTAATTGACCACAATTGAAATGTCATTCGGTTTATCATATGTGGCAGGGTATTTAAAATCATTGTTGATCCCTTCAATCCTTCTTTCTGTCTTTGAAAGCGTATAACTTACCCAGCCGTTGATTTTTTTCAGGTCGTACCGTACCATGAACTCGATGCCGTAAGCCCATGCTTCACCAAACCGCAGCTCACCCTCGAACCCCCTGTTCAGCAATAAATCAGCATGATCCTTGAAATCGATAGCGTTATTGATATGCTTGTAATAGGCTTCTGCAGATGCTTCGATTGTGTTATTCAGAAAATTCCTGAAATAACCCAGTGCAAATTGATCTGCTATTTGCGGTTTTACATTTGGTGACGACGGGAACCACACATCCAGTGGTGTACCTGCCGTTGAATTCTGTGCAAGGTGAATGTATTGCCTGGTCCGGGCATAGCTTCCTTTTACTGAAGAGTTTTCATTGAGTAAAAAAGTTGCACCTACCCGGGGTTCGAGCCCGTAATAGGGGCTGAATGTTTTGCCTTTACCATAAACCGTGGAATCGACGAGATTGTAATTCTCATCAAATTCATAAATCACCGATTCGCCGACGTTCATAAAATGTGAGAACCGCAAACCGTATTTCAGGGTGAGCCGTGCACCGATTTTTTGTTCATTGCTCACATAAATAGCCGATTCAAGCCCGTTGTTGTTCTGAACCTTATATTCGGTCAGGAATGCTTCAGACCCCAGGCCCCTGGCCGTTCCCGGAGTAAACTTGTGAAAAGTGCTGCTGAAGCCAAACCTTAAGGTGTTGTTGGTATTGAGGAATAAGGTAAAATCAGCCTTACCGCCGAGGTCGGAAAGATTGGAAATCCACTCGAATGAATTGACCGATCCTTCCGGAATGCCAAGTTCATAATCAAAATCACTGTGGATAAAGGTGAAATTTGAAAATATCTTTTGTGAAAACAAATGGTTCCACCTGAGTGTAAAAGTCCGGTTTCCCCATCCCATTTTAAAATCAGGATTTTTAAAGACATCTTTGCCATAATAGGCGGAGGCGTACAACCGGTTCTTCTCATCCATGGTATAATTCAGCTTGGCGTTTAAGTCATAAAAATAGATGCGGTTGTCGCGGATATCTTCATTCCCGAAAAGCTTGATGAAAATATCGGCATATGTTCTTCTTCCCGAAACCAAAAATGATGCTTTATCCTTCACAATCGGCCCTTCCAAAGTTAACCTGCTGGAAATGGTGCCAATACCGCCGGAACCGGAAAACTTCTTGGTGTTGCCGTCTTTCATCCGCACATCCAGCAGGGAAGATAACCTTCCGCCGGCAGAGGCAGGAATATCTCCCTTGTATAATTTCACATCCTTGATGGCATCGTTGTTGAATACGGAGAAAAATCCCATCAGGTGCGAGGCGTTGTAAACCGTCGCTTCATCCAGCAAAATCAGGTTCTGATCCATACTTCCCCCGCGAACGCTGAATCCGGAACTGCCTTCGGAAATGGTCTGAACACCGGGCAACAACTGAATCGCCTTAATGATGTCCACTTCACCCATCAAAGCCGGTATTTCGCTGATGGTTTTGGAATCGAGGCTGATGGTGCTCATCTCGTTCCGGGTAACATTTTCATTGATGGCCGTACCGGTAACGACCACTTCTTCCAGTTCTTCACTGGTCATGGAGAGTTCCACATCGAAGGTGATATTCGCCTTCAGGTCAAATGTTTTTTCCACCGGTTTGAAACCGACATAGGAAAACAACACCGTATAGTTGCCGGGTATGAGGCTCAGGGCGTAATAACCATAAACATTTGACGTGGTTCCTGATTTCAGTTCTTTCACATATACGGTTGCCCCGATCAGGTCCTCGCCGGTTTTGACGTCTTTGATATGCCCGCTGATGGTAAAACGTACTCCGGAGTCATCTTCACCGTCCGCAAAGAGATCGAATCTCGGCAAAACGATTAACACTGATACTATAAGGATATATATGATATTTTTCATTTCTAGCCTGTCTACTTCTGTTCAAACTCGTTTATTTTTATCTTTTGCCGCCAAATCCTCCGAATACGAATGAAAGGTTAAGCATGGGCTGGTTAAAATCCCTGGAATCGAAAAACTTAACGATGTTATTGTCAGCTGTCGTATAGGTTTTATCAATACCTGTTACAAACTGATATCCGATACCGGTATTTATTTTGAACCATTTCGTCAGGTTGAACTCAACTTCAAACTGCGGATTAACAACAAAAACACGGTCATTTACTATGCTATAATAATGGTAATCATGGTCGAAGTCACCATTATAATTATCATCCGACAAAGATATGGAACCCCAGCCCAACTTTGTACTAAATCCGAAATGAATGGCTTTGTATGATTGGTGAAGATAACCGAGCCAAAACCCTCCATGACCGAATTGGGTGTTTAGGTTTTGATAGGTTGAAATTCCGCCATCTGTATCCTTGATGGTCAGATCACCCGTTTCATGCCTTGTTGAAAGGCCGGTACCATAACCGCCGATATAAAATGTCTGATTCAACAAGACAGCCCCTCCGCCTCCATTGTAAACTGCGAATTGATCATCAACTTGCGAAAAGCCAATGGTGTAAGCTCCAAACCCCGAGACATGAACTTTGCCGTTCCATGCATTTAACAGATACCGTGGTTCTTCATTTTCCTGGGCCATGGTTTGTATCCCAATAAAAGCCAGGGCTGAACCGATCAAAATTGTTTTAATGTTTTTCATAGTTGTGGAAATTGGTTATTTATTAAACTTCAATTAAATCTGATTGTTTTAAATCAATTGATTTTTTCTTGAATGCAAATGAACGATCAGGATTTCGTTAAATAATATTAAATCTTACCAGTTGATTTTTTTTGAGCCTGAAATGATAAAATTTATCTCTGAAAAGTAACAATGTATTTAGGAGAAAATTATTAAATTTAACCATGATTTTCTGGCACCGATATCCGTTTATCAGGCTCATTATGCCTTTCATGGCAGGAATCATCCTGGCTTTTTGGCTTGAACGACCGGTTGCATCCCTTTACTGGCTTCTGGCAATTTTGTTTATCGTTTATTTATTTCTGACCCTTTTGTTTACTAAAAAATTGCCTTATAGATTACGCTGGTTACCGGGTTTGCTGATTTATATGAACTTGATAATTGGAGGATACCAGCTAACAATCCTCAATACTCCAAAATTTAGTTCAAGCGATATTTCGAATAACAATTTCAATAGCGGTCAATTCATTGTCAGGCTGAATGAGCCGGTGAGTGAAAAACCCCGTTCCTTCAAGGTTGTAGCGAAAGTAACACAACTTAAAGATTCAACCGGATGGGAAGAAGTTACCGGAAAATTGATTTTATACTTTGAAAAGGACAGCCTTTCACGAAACCTGGAATATGGCGACCTGTTGCTGGTTCAGTCGACTATCCAGAAAATAAACCCTCCGCTTAATCCCGGTGAATTCAATTACCGGAGATACCTGGCCAACAAGGGAATTTATTTCCAGGGATATGTAAAAAAGGGAGACTGGGAAATTTTGGATAAGGACCGGGGTTCCATCATAAAATCAATTGGTGCCGGTTTAAGAAATAGATTTTTAAATATTCTGGAACAAAACGGGATCAAGGGGGAGGAGTTTGCAGTTGCATCTGCTATATTGCTGGGTTATGATGATAAACTGGATGCCGAGCAAAAACAGGCCTTTTCGGGTGCCGGGGCCATGCATATCCTGTGTGTTTCGGGATTACATGTTGGAATTATTTCTGTGATCCTGAGCAGCCTGTTATTTTTTCTCAACCGGTCGAAATGGTTACGGATACTGAAAACCATACTTTTGCTTCTATTGATCTGGCTTTATGCTCTGATTACGGGATTTTCACCATCGGTTATGCGGGCTTCCATCATGTTTTCATTCCTGATCGTCGGTCAAAACCTGAAAAGAAAGACGGATATCTATAATACGCTCGCCGCTTCTGCCTTTACCATCTTATTGATTGATCCGTATTTGTTGCTGGAAGTGGGATTTCAGCTTTCGTACCTGGCTGTTATCGGGATTGTGGCAATTTACAAACCTATATCCTCATTGGTTTACCCCAGGTACTGGCTGATCCGAAAAATCTGGCAGATCAGTGTGGTTTCCTTTGCGGCGACACTGGCTACTTTTCCACTAAGCTTGTTTTATTTTCACCAGTTCCCGAACCTTTTCCTGGTTACCAACCTGGTTGCTATTCCGGCTTCCATGCTGATCATTTATCTGGGAATAATGGTTTTATTGACTTCATTTATCCCTTTAATTTCCAATTTTTTCGCATTATTACTGGTCAAACTGATCTGGTTCCTCAATTTCTTTGTCAAAGCTATCGAAGGCTTTCCATTTTCTACTGTCCGGGATGTTTATATTACGTTTTTTGAACTTGTCCTGATTTTGCTCATCATTATTGCTGCCGTAAGATATTTGCAAAGGTTTAATTTTAAACCGGCAGTCCTGCTGATTTCATTGATTTTATTTCTCTTTCTATCGTTTAGTACCAGGAGTTTTCAACACTTACAGCAAAGAGGTATTTTGATTTATCATGTTAAAAATAATTCGGCTATTGATTTTTATGATGGAAAGGGAGCTTTGTTTCTGGCAGATTCATCTTTGTTGTCGGATCGTGGTAAGATCAACTACCACATTAACAACAGCCGTATCCAGGCAGGATTGAGAAACATCGCATTTTTACCATTGGAAAAATCTTCGGTTCAAACTGAAAATTTTCTTAAAAACGGGGATTTTATTGCTTTCTATGATAAATCGATGTTAAGGGTCGATAAGGACTTTAACTTTTTCCCTTTATTGGGAAAAAAGATTAAAATCAATTACCTCCTGATTTCTCAAAATACCCGGATCAATGTTAGTGACCTGATGGATATGTTTGATTTTGAAATGTTGATCATCGATTCTTCCAATGCAGAATGGTATGTGAAAAGAATCAGATCTGAATGTGAAGAAAATAATATCCCTTACTATTGCGTAGGAGAGTCGGGGGCTTTATGCCTGGAAATTTAGCAAAAGAAAAAGGCCGGCCTTCAATTTCTTCAGGCCGGCCTTTTCTCCAAATAATTGATTGAACCGTTAAATCATCAAATTACTTGCTCAAAATCAACTGTGTTACCTCAGTATTTTTTTCGGTTTTTAGTTTGCAATAATATATTCCTACGGGTAAATTTCGTGCATCAAAATCGAAGCTTTGATTTCCTGCTCCCAGCAGTCCGTCATGAATTACTTCAACTATTTGTCCGGTCGTATTATAAATATTTATCAGTACATTTCCTGCTACAGGATTGATGAAGTCAATTCGTGTTATTGAATTGAAAGGATTTGGATAAACCGAAAACTCCAGATTTTCGTTTTCACCCAAACCGGTTCCTGTGCCTTCGGTGTAAACCTCGAAATCGTCGATGTACATACCGTCGTTGGTCACATAGCTGTCGCTTTCAAATCGGAACCGGACCACAACATATGTTTCGCCGAGATAGTTTTCAAGGTCATAGGTCTTTTTAATCCAGGAGTTTTGATTACCATTAAAGGTCTCCAGGGTAGTCCAGTCAGAACCATTGGTTGAAATTTCCAGATAAGTATAGTCATAGTTGGTTTCGAGTTCGTATTTTGTCCAGAAAGATAATTCGGCCAGGTTTGCATTTACCAGGCTGAATTGGTTCAAACCGGCAGAAATATTGAGGCTATTGCCGTAATTTCCATTGGGGCTTTCGGTTAACGAATGCGAGGGAGAATATGACTGGCTTGTTGTCAATCCCCAGCTTCCCTCATAATTCCAGTAACTTCCACCGGTTTCAAAATCATCCATAAACGGCAATGCCATGGGCGGAACGGGTGTAACCGTCACTCCATTGGATGGGCTCGACTCTTCTCCTCCTTCGGTGTATATTGCAGTCACATAATAAGTATAAGTTGTAAAATTCTCCACATCCAGATCAAGGAAGTAAGGTTCTGTTGTATTTGCAATGGGTGTCGGATTATTGTTTTTATAGATGTTGTAATAATCGATATCCAACACCTGATCCCAGCTTAGTTCCACCTGTCCGTCACCACCTATACCCACAAGGTTTTGCGGGGGTGCGAGCCAGTTGGACATGGTAGCCACATTGGCTACCATTGCCTGTGTAAACAACATGCACATTTCAAGGCTGTTGGCACTCAAACCGATGATGTCGTTTGAAGTGTGGATGTAAGGACTGTAGTTTTGACTGTCCTCAAAGGGAAAAATCCCCATATAACCGTTTTCATTGAATGAAGTGTGGTCACTGTCGCCACCTGTAAGATTACCCGGTTCAACAATAAAATCGGGCAGGTACATGGCACAAACATCCGTGTAAAAATCAACCAGTGGTTGGGCGGATGAAGGAGCGATCATATCGGTATGGATTTCATCGCCGGGATGGCGGTATCCGCACATGTCGATATTGAAGTATCCGAGTATATTCATTCCCTGTCCCGCGGCCCATGAAGCATAAGCTTCACTTCCATACAAACCGTATTCTTCACCCGACCAGGCGCAAAACAAAATTGTCCGGTCGAAGTCATGCGCAGCCATTACCCTGGCAACTTCCATCACACCGCAGGTTCCGGTTCCGTCATCATCGGCGCCGGGTGCATCACCTGAATAGCTGTAAGAATCGTAATGCCCTCCGATAACCACATATTCGTCGGGGTATTTCGTGCCGGTTTTTTTAGCGATCACATTGTCGCTTGCAGGCCCGCTGGGCATGGGGAAATCAAACAATGAAACCTCATATCCCATATTTTCATATTGCTCCTTGATCCAGTTCTGTGCTTCCACCGACTCCGGTGTATAAGCGTTCCGGGTTCCAAAGTCTTGCAAATGCTGTAAATTATTGAGAAAAATATTGGTGTCAACATTTTCAATCATCTCTTCGATAACCGGGTCGAGCAGTAGAGATCCTTTGTTGTAATTAAAACTTTGCGACGGTAGTTTAATTTCCTTGTTTCTAATATGGACAACCCTTCCATCAACCGGTGGGTGAATATTCTGATTGTCATGTGATCTCAGGAAAAGATAATCATTAGATTCCGATAAAACATCAGCAATTTCCTCAACCTGATCAGGATACTGGTCTTTAATTCCTTTGTGGAACCAGGCAATAAAATATGAATTGTTTTCCTGCCAGGGATTTTCATCCAATAAGATAAAATCACCTGAGTATTCATCAGGAACTGTTGCCACTAAAAAATCATTACAGGTGTAATGAATTCGAATATTTGTGGAATAGTAATTTTTTAATTCATTCATGCCGTTATAGTTGATCATAACCAGCTTATCGGCGAATGATAGGTTAAAAATAAAACCTGTGATCAGTAAAAGTATTGCTCTTCTCATTTTTTTAAATATAAAGGTTTCTTCATACAATCAGACAATAGCAGGGAAATAAGGGTTGCAAAATCCCTCACTTTAGATTAATTACAAATAGCCGAAAACAAAATCGGAAAAAAAACTTTGATATGTAAAAAAATGAATTATTTTTGCACTCCGTTTTTACAGAAGTTCTTAAAATATTGGTCCGGTAGTTCATCCCGATAGTTATCGGGAGGTTAGCATGTCGCGATATAATTTCGGGAAGGTCGTAAGTTCGGTTGAAAATGATTAAATTAAAGTTCTTAAAATATTGGTCCGGTAGTTCAGTTGGTTAGAATGCCTGCCTGTCACGCAGGAGGTCGCGAGTTCGAGTCTCGTCCGGACCGCCGATGGAAATCAGAAGCCCTTGTAAATAAAAGATCTACGAGGGTTTTTTGTTTTGTGGGGGTCGGTAATTCGAAACCTTTAATTAATCACATTGAAAAATCCTTCTCATTTATTAATTCAAATCCTTCTGAATCACTTTTAATTAACACCAAAGGATCGAGTAATTCATACATTTTTACCAAACCTCAATAACGAATTATTTTAAATATAAGTAGGTGATTAGCAATTCCTTCATTTGAGTAAATTAGGAGAAGAATTCATAAAAATTTTGTATCTTTATGGTCATTATTATCTTTAATCCATCAGCCAATATAATTTAATTGAAAATATACATCAAAAATATGGTTTGTATCCGCTGCCA
>JAFGBL010000070.1 GCA_016933115.1 Bacteroidales bacterium
AGAATATGCCTGATTGTTTGGTAGTTACAAAGGAAAACGAAACGAATCAGGTTTTAGTCGGACAATAGTGAAATATAATATAAATACTCCAATACATCCGACGATTTCCGTATTCCAGAATCATAGATCAGGGCCAAAACACCAACAATAGATACCATAAAAAACAACCGTCTGAATGACTTTCTGATGGTCTCTTTCTTAACTTTCCGCCCAAAAATCCTTATCATTTTAAGTTAGGATTGTTCCTGTTTTTAACACTAAATTTGCTTTCATCCTTTTCATCGACAACCCATGTTTTGAGCAGGTGCAGGCATTGTTGAATTTCCATTAATATTTCTTCCGCCTCCCTGATATTAAGTAAACAATGATTTCCTTTATTGGAAAATTCAATCATTTTGTATGAGTAGTTCAACAACCGGGTCAATTTTTCATTGAATATCGATGAATCGTCGGCAGCAGCGGCCTGATTAAGTATTTGGATCATGTATTTGTACGACTCAAGGTAGTCAAGCAATGAAAGATTGGTTTCATTTCTTAACGTTTGTTTCAATCTTTCCATCTTAAAAAGTGTGGTTACGATCAGTTCTTCTTTATCAATCTTTTCCATTTCAACTCTGAATATTAAAAATTCCAGCTATCGTATATATCAGGTATTTAAAATGATAAAAATCAGTACACCAATAACAATAGCCATCATAATAATAAATGGCCATATTAGATATTTAATCTCCTGATGCCAATCATTTAAAGAGGTATATTCATTTTTTTCTTGATCTTTTTTCTTCATCACGTATTCTTTTATTACTCCTGAAAATTTCAACAATACCGATCCCAAACATCCACATTATAATGACAAATAGGATTATAATGATGATTATCTGTACTGTCAATTTTGACATAAAAGTTACCTGATTTCTTATTAGTTTTACAAAAATAAAATCCAGGGAATAAAGAAAAAGTAAAGGTTTTTAAGGGAATATAAAGATTTAATAAAGATTTAATAAAGCCGGTATCCAACGCCGCTTTCAGTAATTATATGTTGGGGATTGTTTGGATTATCTTCAAGCTTCTTCCTGAGTTGTGCGATAAAAACCCTCAGGTATTGTGTTTCATGCTGAAAACCAACTCCCCAAACTTCATGAAGAATATATTGGTGAGTTAAAACCCTTCCCTCATTTTTAGCCAGTAATGAAATTAGGTTATATTCAGTGGTTGTGAGTTTGACTATCTGACTTTCTTTTTTAACTGTCCTGGCCGCAAGATCAATTTCGAGATTATCAAAATGCAAAGGTTTTTCGATATTTCCCTGGGTACTTCTTTTAATCGATGACCGTATTCTGGCCAGCAACTCACCAGTCCTAAAAGGTTTGGTTAGATAATCATCTGCTCCGTTATCTAAGGCTTGTACAATGTCTGCTTCACTTTTCTGAACAGATAAAATTATAACCGGTTTATTATACCAAGCTTTTAATTCTTTTAATATTTCATGACCGCTTATATCGGGCAACCCAAGATCCAATAAAATCAAATCCGGTGGATGGTTAACGGCCATAATCAAACCTTCTTTGCCAGTTGTTGCCTGCCCAACCCTATAATCATTACTTTCAAGTGCAATTTTAAGCAATTTGCGTATCTGTGGTTCGTCGTCGATGATTAAAATTACGGCCTTATTCATTTTTTAGTTCATTGAAATAGGAAACCTCTACTGGGATTAAAATTTTGAATATAGCACCTTTACGACCCTGCTTGTTTTCTAATTTCACTATTCCATTGTGTGCCTCCACAAAACCTTTAACTATAGACAATCCCAATCCTGTCCCTCCGGTTGAAGATTCCGGCAATCTATAAAATTTGTCAAAAACTGTTTCGATATTATTCTCAGGAAATCCGGGCCCTTCATCTGCCACAATAATGATGCAGTTCTTTTCATCATGTCCTATTGAAAGTTCAATTTTAGTGCCCTCCGGCGTATATAATATTGCATTTTGTACTAAATTTTGTAATACCTGCTCAATAAGCACCCTGTCCATTTTAAACAGAGGATATGAATCATCAGAATTAAAAATAATTTTATGATTTAGTGATTCACCCTCAAAACTCTGTATTACATTATATATTAGCTCATTCATATCGCACCAGTCAAGTTGAGGTTGAATAAATCCCGATTCTAATCTGCTCATATTTAAAAGGTTCTCAACTTGCCTGTTGAGGCGCATTCCGGCAATGTTAATTTCAGATAAAAGTTCCTCATTGTCCTTTTGGCTAAGTTTTGGCGAACCTGATTTTAGTATATCAACTGCTCCAATGATTGTTGAAATTGGTGTTCTGAGTTCATGAGATAAGGAATTAAGTAGTGTATTATAGAGCTTTATGGTATTCTCTTTCTCTTCCTTTTCTTTGGCTTTTATTTCAGCTCTTCTGATTTTGGAGGTCAAAACTGCATTCATCATTGCTATGGCGAAATACATCAGAAACAGTAAAACATCTTCTGGTGTGCTGATATGGAATTTATAAAGCGGTGGGATAAAGAAAAAATTCCAGACAAGTGCACTAAAAACAGCGGTTATCATTACCGGTAATATATCAAATAACATAGCCAGAATAGAAACTGCCAGCAATAACATAAGT
The DNA here is from genome assembly GCA_016933115.1 of Bacteroidales bacterium. Taxonomy (GTDB): domain Bacteria; phylum Bacteroidota; class Bacteroidia; order Bacteroidales; family JAADJA01; genus JAADJA01. Next base: position 2,629 of record JAFGBL010000070.1, read on the forward strand.
GCAACAGTTTTATTACCTATATATTCTGTCAGAAAAAAACAGGGTAATGCAATAGCAATGATTAATCCCAGGCTAATAATGTATTGATAGGGTCTGTTATTCTTTATTTTCTCTAATAACATCTTCGTAAGCTTTGTTGAACCGGTTGGCCAATCGGATGCCGTTATAGGTCTTTTCTCCACTATAAAGCGCGTGGTTTATTAAGATCAGGATTTTTCGCATGGTTCTTATTTTTAAATATCACAACTATTGCCAGGTTTTCCAAAAACGGCTACCAATTTACCAAAACATTCAATAACAAACCAAATAATAAAATCATGGCAAAAATAGCAATTGTTATATATTCTGATATTTCCTCTCGGGAAGAAATACGGCGCCGGTCATATGGCGGAAAACCGGAGCTGTCGCTGATTGATCGGTATGGAATACCCACCAGCTCATGCCTATTGAGTTTTCAGGTTCTGGAAATCGCAGTCTTTCGGTTAATCTGATTATGAATCAACCTGAAAGGTTTGAAATAATTTAGCTGCTAACCAGGTAAAAATATCATTTTCTCAATAATACCCCGGTAAAACTTTATTATAATTGATCTTATCTTCTTAAATATGAAACCAAAAAAGGATTAATATTGTATACACTTCATTATCAAACAGATTATGAAAGTTAGAACCGGTTTGTTTTATCTGTTTTTTTTGCTTTTCGTAATTACATTTGAAGCATGTAATTTCGGCGGTGAGGAAAATGCTGATTACCCTATCAAACCGGTATCATTTACACAAGTTCGGCTGCACGATCAATTCTGGCTTCCGCGCATCCTGAAAAATACCGAAGTAACCATCCCGATTGCCTTTCAGCAAAGCGAAGAAACAGGGCGAATTAAAAATTTTGAAATTGCAGGTGGATTGATTCCCGGTTCTTTTTGTTCAAAATATGCTTTTGACGATTCCGATGTATTCAAGATCATCGAAGGGGCCTCATACTCCCTTATGATCAAACCCGACCCGGTGTTGGAAACTTATCTGGATTCATTGATCTACAAAATAGCGATGGCCCAGGAAGATGATGGCTACCTGTATACCAACCGCACCATTATGGGCGACAGTTCCCTCCCCATGGCCGGTAAAAACCGCTGGGACAACATCGAAGAGGGGAGTCACGAACTTTATAATGTGGGGCACTTATACGAAGCTGCCGTAGCCTATTACCAGGCAACGGGTAAAAAAAACCTGCTGGAGGTAGCCCTGAAAAATGCCGATCTGATCTATAACACCTTTGGCTGGGGTAAACTCGAGATTTATCCGGGCCACCAGGAAATTGAGATCGGGTTGGTGAAACTCTACCGCATTACCGGAGATAAAAAGTATCTTGATCTGGCAAAATTTTTCCTCGATGTCAGGGGGCCAGATGGATTGGAATACAACCAGGCGCATCAGAAAGTGGTTGACCAAAAAGAACCCGTAGGCCATGCAGTGAGGGCTTTGTACATGTATTCGGCTATGGCGGATGTTGCTGCATTAACAGGTGACCAGGCCTACAAAACCGCCATTGATGCCATTTGGGAAAATGTGGTTAGTAAAAAGATATATATTACAGGTGGTGTGGGGCAATCAGGAGGAAATGAAGGTTTTGGCCCCGGCTATGACTTGCCTAACCTTTCGGCCTATTGCGAAACCTGTGCCTCCATTGCCAATGTCCTTTGGAACCAGCGCATGTTCCTGCAAAGCGGCGACTCCAAATATATCGACGTAATGGAGCGCACCCTTTACAATGCACTGTTATCGGGCGTGTCGCTTTCGGGCGACCGGTTTTTCTATCCGAACCCGCTCGAATCAAACGGGGAAACGCGTAAGGAATGGTTTGGCTGTGCCTGCTGCCCTTCCAATATTTGCCGGTTCCTGCCTTCGGTTCCCGGCTATATTTATGCTTTGGATGAAAATAAAATTTATATCAACCTTTTTGTGGAAAGTGAAGCAACCTTCGAAACCGAAAATGGCCGAATGACAATTACACAAAGTGGCGATTATCCATGGTCAGGCGAAATGACCCTTCATATTTATCCTGAATATGCCGGGCAATCGGATATCTGTATCAGGATTCCGGGTTGGGCCGGAAACGAGGCCATGCCGGGTGATTTATATGAATTTGTTGACATAAGGGATGAGCAAGCCACGATTAAAATCAACAATGAAGAAGTAAATTATAACATGGTGAAAGGTTATGCCGTTTTAAACAGGAATTGGCAGGCACACGACAGCATCCAGATCGGTTTTCCGTTTGAACCCAGGAAAATAAAATCCGATAAAAAAGTCCGTCAGAACAGGGGCAGGTTTGCCATCCAGCGCGGCCCAATTGTTTTTTGTATCGAAGAATCGGACAACCCGGATGTGAGTACCCGGAATATTCTTGTCGATATCAGCCAGGAAATTCATTCAAAATTTGAACATCAATTGATGAATGGAATTCTTACAGTTAGTTTGAAAGGTCAAATGGTACGTAAAACATTAAAGGATTCCGTAAACGTCAATTCAGTTTATAATAAAATAAAAGGTATTCCATATGCGTATTGGGCCAATCGCAAACCGGGACAAATGCTGGTTTGGATTCCCTATGATTTAAATTTTGCAACCCCGGCTCCGGCTCCGACGATAGCTTATAAGAGTAAAAAATCTTCTTCGGGAGCCAGAGGGAATCTGAATTTACTATCCGACCAATATGAACCCTTTAATTCAAATGATCACAGCATAGGTTATATCCATTGGTGGCCTGAAAAAAACAAGACCGAATGGCTGATCTATGAATTCGATAAACCGGAAAGTATTTACCAGGTTAAGGTGTTTTGGTTCGATGACAGCCCCAATGGCGGTTGCCGCATTCCGGCTGACTGGAAAATTTATTATAAACAAGATAGTTTGTGGACACCGGTTGCCAATAATTCGGAGTATACAATTACCAAAGATGCTCCTGACAAATTGAATTTCATCCCCGTGGTCACCAATGCCCTGAAACTTGAAGTACGTTTACAGGAAAACTTCAGCAGCGGGGTACATGAGTGGAGTGTGAAATAAACTGTCCGAAGCCCGCCTGCCGGACGGGCAGGTTCGAAGTTTTTCCCTTATCTAATGAATTAAAAATAAATTCCCCTGAAAATTATTTGTAAACCAAATTGAAAATTTTAAATTTGATAAAATTTATAAATTACCGATATGAAGCATTTTTCAATTCCAATCTATCTACCCTTAATATTGATAATTCTGGCAACTTGCATCTCATGCGACAAGGAGAGTAAGGATCCTTGCGATGATACCGTAAAGCCTGAGATTAATGTAGGTATAAAAGCCACGGTACACGTTTTAACGAAGGATAACGAACCCATTGCCAACCAGCAATTGAATTTTAACATCTATAAAATTCCATGCGGCGCGGATGCCAAAGGATTTTTTGATTTTAGCGGGCCAACCTCCGAAGATGGAACAAGGAGCACCAGCACCTGTTACTATAACCTCAGAAATTCCGAAGATGAGGTATGGATTGATATACACGCTGTGAACCTGGGCAATGGATCAGCACAGGCCGATTCGGAATATGCTACTTTTAAATATGGCGATTTTGGAATCTCCACCAAAGAAGTTCATGTTTATATTTACCGCAATTTTTAAAACTTTTTAATCCATTATAAACATATGAAAACCATTACTTGTTTCATTTTACTTTTTTCTTGTGTCTTATTTAGCACTGCCCAGGTAACCTTTATCATCGATTCGCTGCCCGATTACACACCACCTGAGGATATCATTTACATTGCAGGCGATTTTCAGGGTTGGAACCCTGGTGATCCGGAGTTTGCTTTACAAAAAAACGTTGAGGACAAATGGTTCATCGAACTGGAAGCCATGCCGGAAGGATCGACCATCGAGTTCAAATTTACCCGGGGCGACTGGGGTAAGGTAGAAAAAGGCGAATTCGGTGAGGAGATACCCAACCGGCAATTCACTTTCGGGAATGGAGAAACAGTAAGTATAATTATTTACAACTGGGCCGATGGTGGTGGCGGAAACAGCACGGCGGCGGAAAATGTTTATATAGTAGATGAAGAATTCTATATGCCTCAACTCGACCGCTATCGAAGGATATGGATCTACCTCCCACCCGATTATGACGAAACCCAGGACCACTTTCCGGCCATTTACATGCACGACGGTCAGAACCTTTTCGACGCCTATACCTCCTTTGCCGGAGAATGGGAAGTGGATGAAACATTGAACGACCTCTACGATCAAAGCTTCCAGGTTCCAATAGTTGTTGGGATTGACAATGGAGGTGTCGAACGGGTGAATGAATACACCCCCTGGCCAAATCCTACATATGGCGGCGGACAGGGCGATCTTTATATCAATTTTATCATCGAAACACTGAAACCTTTCATTGATGAGAACTACCGTACATTACCCGGCAGAGAATCCACTGCAATCTGGGGCAGCTCCCTCGGTGGTTTGATCTCACATTATGGCGCCCTCAAACACCAGGACATTTTCAGCAAAGCAGGCATTTATTCCCCCTCCTACTGGTTTTCCGATTCGGTGTGGACCTTTACGCATGAAACGGGCCACCAGTTCGACATGAAACTCTACCAAATGACGGGCAGCCTGGAGGGTGGCTCCATGGTCCCCGACACCTGGGCCATGCACGACACCCTTACCTTACTCGGGTTTGATGATACTCAACTCTCCACCACAATAAATATTGGAGAACACAACGAGCAACTCTGGCGGGAGGATTTTGAAACGGCCTACTTGTGGCTTTTCCATTCGTTTGCCATTGGAATGGATGAACATCATAAAGTATTTCCACTCATCCTTTCACCCAATCCTGTTTCCGACAGGATCACTTTGCAAGGCCATATTAACGGGGAAATAAAACAGTTGACAATTTACGGCTTGAGTGGAATTAAAGTCTATCATTCCGATATATCCGTAGCAACAATCGATGTGTCGGCTTTTGCCCCAGGAACCTACATATTGGAGATTACAACCGGCAGCTCGATTTACCGGGGAAAATTCACTAAAATAAAATAGTGGTCAGCGACTCAGCTTTTCGTGATTTCTCATCTCTTCGGGATTTGAAATCCCGAAGTAAATAACATCCGGATTTGAAATCCGGATGAGCAATTGAAAAATTTACTAAAATAAAATAGCATTCAGCGTTTGTCCTGATTCCGCTAATTTCTACTTTTGAGCCACTAATAGGCAATTATGACCTGGTTCGAGATCACTCTTTTAATCGTGTCCGGTGTCTTCGTCGGATTTATCAATACCCTGGCCGGAGGTGGCACCATCATTTCACTTTCCCTGTTTATGTTCATGGGATTGCCGGCCAATATTGCCAATGGCACCAACCGGATCGCAGTGGTTTTGCAGAATATCACCTCTGTAAGTGAATTCGGGCGGAAAAAGAAACTCGATTGGCGCAAGGGAACCATCCTGGCATTGCCAACCGTTGCCGGTGCTATTGTTGGTGCACAGGTTGCTGCTGATATCAATGAACAGGTCTTTGAAAAAGCGGTGGCGGTAGTTATGATCGTGATGCTCTACTTTATCCTAACCAAACCCTCAAAATGGCTGAAAGGGCAGCAGGAACTAATGGACAGAAAAGTTTCGTGGCTGCAAATTATAATTTTCTTCGCTATCGGGATTTATGGCGGTTTTGTTCAGGTTGGTGTGGGATATTTTTTATTGGGTGGTATTGTGCTGGGCGCCGGTTATGACCTCGTAAGGGCCAATGCCATCAAAGTCTGGATCGTGTTGTTGTACACCCCCCTCGCTTTGCTGGTATTTATCCTGAACGACCAGGTGAGGTGGGACTTTGGACTGGTTCATGCCATTGGCAACATTATCGGGGCTTATATGGCTTCCCATTTCGCCGTTGCCTGGGGAGCCAATTTTGTAAGATGGGTGATGATCGTGATTATTGCTGTTACCGTATTGCACTTGTTTGGAGTGTTTGATTTTCAGACAATAATTAAGAAATAAAAAATAAGGAATTTATAAGTCGAACTTGTCACTTTATTTACTCCGCCAGCTTTTCAAACATCTGAAGCAGTTCATCCCGCTTGCGCGAAGCCACCGGTATTTTCACATCGTTGGTCAATACTATGTAGCCACCATCCTGCCGTTCAAAACGTTTAATATGCAGAAGGTTGATCAGGTAAGATTTATGAACCCTGTAAAACCCGCATTCGGCCAACATGTCTTCATAATCCTTAAGTGTTTTTGAAACCAGAATTTTATCACCTTCCGAGGTATGGATAGTCGTGTAGGAGTTATCCGATTCGCAAGATATAATGTTTTTCAAATCAAGCAGATGAATGTCCTCTGTTGTTTTAATGATGATCTTTTTGTGTTGCTTATTCACCGATTTCAGGTTTTCTTCAAGAGCCTTCATCTGAAGGTTGAAATGCTTCTGAATCATCTGTCCGGCACGTTTAACTGCATCCATAAGGTGCTCAGGGTTGATGGGTTTTAAAAGGTAATCCACCGCGCTGTAACGAAAAGCCTGAAGGGCATACTGATCATAGGCTGTCACAAAGATGACTTTGAAATCAATAGCCGGCAGGTTGTAAAGCAGGTCGAACCCGGTTCCGTCTTTCAACTGGATATCGAGAAAGACAAGTTCAGGATGAAGATCACGAATGACCCCGGTCCCCGTTGCGACCCCTTGAGCCTGGCCAATAACTGAAACATCAGGGCAATGCAGCTCCAGCAGTTTGATAAGCGTATCGCGCATGTGGTCTTCATCGTCAATGATCAGGGCACGCAGCATTGGATTGATTTTTTAAGGTTTCGAAGATACGAAAAACTATTTACCAATCGAACATCCTAAGAAAAAATGATAAACAGTCATTGCGATCCCGCCCGTTCGGTGTAAGAAGCGACCTGCCTGTGGTAAACTAAATACAGATTGCTTCGCTGCGCCCGCAATGACGGACACCCGAACGTCATTGCGAGAAATATGGGTACGGCTTGCGGGAAAGCATTTCGAAGCAATCCAACTTTAGGAATCTCATAGCACTATATTACCCGCTTAGGTTTGATTTCGCAATGACGGACATCTATAACCCTCCCTCCCGGATATTCTCTTCCAGGGCCTCAAGGCAAAGGTCAAAATCGTTCACTTCCATATTTTCGACCTGCTTGATGGCTTCGATCAGCTCAACAGGATTAAACGGTTTTTGCATGAAAGCAACACTGCTGAGTTTGAAAGCCTGAACAGCTTTTTTATCGAAGGAAGATATAAAAATCACTTTAAACCCAACAGGTTGTAATGCATGAAGCAATTCATAACCGGTCCCGTCTTTCAGGTTGATATCCAGGAAAATCAGATCAGGCTGGAGTTCCATGATTTTGCTAATTCCAACTGACACACCGGATGCTTCCCCAACAACATTGACCTGCGGACAGCACAATGCCAGCAACTTTGTGAGCGTATCCCTGATATGGGCCTCGTCGTCGATGATTAGTGTTCGGAGCATAAATTTTAGTTTGAAGTTCGATGTTTGAAGTTTGATGTTTTTGGGTTCAGGGTTCTGTGTCCTGAGTAAACCCAAAGCACAAAACCAGGAACTCTGAACTATTTATTGTTTCACTATCTTCCCCACCTCCACCATCTTTTCATTCTGCAGCCTTACGAAATAAACTCCCCGTGGCAGGGCGCTGATGTTGATTTGGGTTTCGTTACCGTTTAACTGCATTTCAATCACTTTGCTTCCGTTGATATTGAATATTGAAAGTTTTGTATTGCCATTAATAATAGGTGATGAAATGGTGATCTTGTCGTTTGCGGGGTTGGAAATGATAGTAATTTCATTTCCAGTTTCAATTTCTTCAACCGTTGTGATAGCGCAGGCTTCTAAAACTTCTTCCGGACTGTTGCAGCCAGGGGTATTATCGTGGATTTCTATTGTTCCTCCAGGAGCTATCAAATAATTGCAAATGCTTTGGACATGACATGTAGATAAGGAGTTATTATTAAATATATAGAGGTGTTCTAAGGAACCACTTTCAATGGAGTCTATTCCTGCAAGACTGGGAAGATTGGGGTTGTAGCAAATCCAAATCTCTTCCACTACGGAAGTGACGTTTATCAACCCCATCAGACTTGTCAGAGCATCGTTACCGTTAATTTCAAGCATATTTATGGAAGTCAATCCTTCCAGTCCGGTTAAACTAGTCAAAACATCGTTGCCTTCAATTTGAAGTAAATTCACAGGTGAAGTAACTCCCTCCAGTGTTGATATACTTGTAAGATTTTCGTTCATTTCAATGTAAATATTATAACCGATATGAGTCAATGCACTCAAACTCGATATACTGGTCAGAGATGGGTTCAAGCTAATCATCAATGTGGCCCCCACATAACTTAAATTTTCAAGCCCTGATAAGCTGATCAATGAGTTATTAGCCTCTATCCGAAGATCACTTCCGATGGAAGTAACTCCCCCGAGACCTAACATATTTGTTAGATTGTTATATTCAAAATAAACGTTACCCCCAATTGAGCTTACTTCTCCCAATCCCATTAAATTGATTAGGCCATTTCCCTTGATTACTAAATCATTTTCAATAAAAGTGAGATTATCCAGTCCAGTTAAATCAGTTAATACACTATTACCATATATTTCAAGGTTGCTTAAAGATGTTAATCCTTCCAGTCCCGTCAAACTTACCAGAGCGGGATTACCATTCAGTCCGGTCATCCAATTTGTTCCGATAGATAAGCCTCCTCCGATGGATGTTAGTGCACTAAGACCCGCTAAATTGGTTAATGCGCTGTTACCGGCAACAATAAGATTACTCGCGATGGAAGTTAATCCTTCTAATCCAGATATACTAATGAGTGCAGGATTATAACCTGCCAAAAAACCCCCAATGGTTAGGCCGCCACCTATGGAAGTCAAAACACTTAATCCATTCAAGTTTGTTATATCGTTTCCATTGATAGTAACATCCCCTTCAATCTCCGTGCACCCCGGATAATTGGTTTGGAAATTATCAATTTCTTCCTGGGTCGTAAATGTGATGCCATTGGCCAGGCAGTAATTGGGCAAGATCGTTTCATAAATTGAACGTCCATATGTTCCCACCCGCAAGTAGCGATCGGTTCCGATTTTTACATAATCGAAATCAATGGCCGGCACGTAGGGTATCCCCTCGCTTGCATATTCCCAGCTTATACCACCATTGGCAGAGTGGTAAATACCAATATCATTAGCTAAATAGAGGTGTTGGGTATTTTCGGGGTCAATAAAAAGGTCGCTGCAAGGCAGGTCGGGCAGGTTACCTGAAATATTCGTCCATGTCCACCCCAGGTCGGTGGTTTTCCAAACTTTATTTCCTACAGAAAATCCTGTTCGGAGGACATACATTGTATTCGCATCCACCGGGTCGGTTGTAACCCTTGCAACCCAGCGGCTTTCACCGGGGATATTTTCGCTTACATCTGTCCATGTTGAGCCTTCATCTGTGGAGATTTTCACAACAAACACAGTATCATAGTGCGGGTGATCCATACCTGTCCCGAAAATCATGAAATTGGGATTCACCTGACTTTGAGCCATGGTGGTTATAAATTGGGTCACTAAATTAGAAGGCCCTGATATGTTCTGGAATGAATTTCCGCCATTGGTCGACTTCCAAATTCTTTTGTTGGCTGTATAGAGGATACTTTGATTGGTTGGGTGCATCAGTATGGGAGTTACCCAGGCACCATTCGCATTGTACATATAATTAAATGTAGTCCCTCCATTAATGCTCCTGTAAAAATAACCGTATTGGGATGATGTATAAATTGTATCGGGATTGGGATGAAACAAACAATCCATTCCATCACCACTTGTTATTTCTTCCCATGATTGCCCGCCATTGGTAGTCATAGCAGTGCTATTATCCTGCATTCCACCAATGAGGACCTGTGGATTTGAAGGGTGAGATGCAATCCTGTAAAACTGCATGGTCGCAAGTCCCTGGTTCTGTGATGTAGCGGTATATCCTTTATCGGTAGATTTGTAAACTCCCCCGTCGCAGCCTATAAAAAGGTAATTATGATTGGAAGGTGCAAAAACCAGCTTGTGATAATCCACATGGCAAAGGCTGCCATAAGCATTATTTCCATAAGGCCTTACCGGTGAAAAAGTTGAGCCATTTACCGTTCTGTGCAATTCAACATTTCCAATCAGCACATGGTTCGGATCATCAGGGTCAACAGTGATGCAAAGGTCATACCAGCCCTGGTCGAGCCACCCACCACCGTAATTTCCCCCTAATTGGGTTCCGGCAGAAATCTGTGCCCAGTTGTTTCCACCATCTACAGACTTAAAGGCACGGGTGGGCCCGTCAGTGGGATTCCCGGCGAATTCATAAATAACGGAATAAATTATATTCGGATTAGATTGAGAAATATCAAACTGCATCCGGCCTCCCAATGGCGGAAGCATAAGGCCTGAGTTGCTTTGCGCCCAGTTAGCTCCCTGGTCGTTTGAAATATAGAACCCCATCAAGGGACTTATGTATCCACCTGCTGCAGCATATACTATGTTCGGATTCGTCGGGTGAAATGCTATATCAGCCACTTCAGGAATATCCAGCATCTTGTCCCATGTAATTCCTCCATCGAGGCTTCTCCATACACCTTCATTGGGCATTGCTACCCCGGTAAATACATTTCCTCCGCCCAGAGAGGCCAATACTACATTTGAATTATAAGGGCTTACGGCCAGGTCACTGAAGAAGGTCAATGAATCAAATCCATCTGTAATCAATATCCATGTTGCCCCGCCGTCCGATGATTTATATAATCCACTTCCGGGGTAAATAGTAAAATCTTCTAAAAGAATGCATTCACCTGATCCGGCATAAATAACATCAGGATTACCGGGATCGATGGCCAGGGCTCCGAAAGTAAGCGATTCAAGATCATGCCCGATATCCCCCCAGGTTTGGCCTCCATCAGTAGTTTTCCAAAGTCCTCCGCTAGCTGCTCCGATGTAAACAATTAAGGGGTCTGTTGGATGAACAGCAATTGCTCGTACCCGTCCACTAACAACACCCCACTGAGTTACGCCACATTGTACGCCAGCCGGGCCAACGGATGACCAGGTCACCGTATTTTTTAATGAATTGTTTTTGGCTTTTTGGATCTCCTTTGTCATTTCATGCCTGTATTTTAACATCGGAATGGTATCGTAAGGAAATGCACGCTGGTTAAAGTACCATTCAGCCCGTTTAAAGGCTTTTCTTTCGCGGATGTGCTCAGGAATGGCATTCCGGGATGAGTTTTGGGATAAGTCCCTGTTGTTTGTTTGTCCAACAGCTATCAGAACAACACAGAACAAAATTGCTGAAATAATTAGTTTCTTTTTCATATTACTTGTGTTTATTGTGGTATAGCCATGTTTGAAAATCAGATGCTGTACCCAGTTTTTTCTTTATTGATCTTTTATGCTTTTATGCAATTCTTCAACTTTTATCAGCATATCCTCTTCATTGTATTCAAGCTGATGGGCGTATTTTGCCGGGCCATAAAGCTGAAAGGCAATGAGGTATTTATTGGGAAGTCCAGCATAATCGTCAGTGCAGGCATTATTGAAATGTATTTCTGTAGATGGAGAAAATGGAATTGGTGGTTTATTTATGTATAGTGCATAAAGGCCCATGCCGGGGTCAAATAAATGACACAATGCTTCAATGCCTTTTGCGATGACAAATGAAACAGGATCACTACATGCCCAAATTATATCTTTGGCGATTTCAAGTAAGTAATCACCTACACTTTTGGACATTCTTGGATCCAATGGTAAAAAGAAAAAGTTGTTGAGACGAAAATAGCGGGGCATTTCCTTATTGGTTTCTCCATTGACATTTTTAAAGTACCAATCAGAGGTATTATTACCACTATGAGCACCTCGGTCACAACCAGGATAGTGTGATACGGAAAAAACATTTTGAAATGTTTCAATCTCTTTATAGGCTACAATATGACCCTCATCCCAAGCGTCAGGGTCTTGCAGGACAGCAAATCTTTCGCCTGTGACCCAAACAAATATCATTAACGGGCCGATTTGAATCGGAAGATCGATATCACGGTTTTCTTCTTTTTTATTTATGATTACAAGTGTGGCATCATACACTGTATCCAGATTAAATTCCGGCGCATAGGCAATGATCACATTCTCGCTCCAACTTTCAATTTTGGTTACCGGAAATTCGCCTGCGTTTGATATTATTTTTATTTCCTTACCCTCACCCGTAGGGTTAAATCCTTTGCCATAAATGTAAAATTTCGCATCATCATAAAGAGGGGTGTCGGTGGGTGTATATTGGATAAATGAAATGTTGGATTCTGAAAATTCAATTTTTATTTCTCTTTTTATCAGAAAACTTTCAGGCCCGTCTCTCCAGATTAAAATGGAACTGTTCGTGGTGTTTTGATTGTCAAGCGGGAAAGGAGGAATCAGGGCAATAATCATATCATCAAACCAGCTGCTCTCCCAGGATTCCCGGTAAGGTATCAGATCGAAGGCTACTTTTTTATCTGGTTCATTACTAAATTCGATCTGGTTTAATTGATCATATTCGATGCGTACACCGCAATTGCTTGTGGCAGTTCCAAGATTTTTACCATAAATGATGATGTAATGCCCATCCAGGATTGGAGAAATACCAGCCTGGGCTTCATTTTTGTGAAATCTCAAATCCTTCTGAAAAGTCTCATCAGTTGTGATCGAATGGATGGCTGTAATTATTGGTAGTTCACCTTGCGGTTTTATGTCCGTTTTTACCGTCCTGATTGTTTTACCGTCGATTGATGCATCAACTGAGCCCTCTTTAAAATCGAAAAGAAACCCGGGATATGGCATGGGCTGTGGTAATGCTGCCGGTCTTGAATAATCGTTTATGTTCAGATTGAAGATTTGTTTGCCCTGCAACATTACATTGGTTATTCCCCCTTTTATTTCGAGAGAATACCACGGATTGGCAATAGGTACCTTCAGTGGGCCGGGTGTTTTGATTTGGTTTGCATGTTTAATGAGGAGTTGTTTTTGAATGATGATTTTATCTTTCTTAAATTGAAAAGTACGTTTGTTTAAATCGCCAACCGCAGTTGCCATAGCGTTTTTCCACTGGGTGTCGAATCTGTCCAATTCAGTTTTAAAATTTTCAATGTCGCCTGCTGTCAGAATTTTTCGAGGATTATAATCAACAATGGCGCTGGCTAAGCGTATGCCTGAAATGCAACTATCCTGCCTGTAAACGGTGGACGGTAATTTGTTTTTTAACCAACATGCAGCATTCTTGCCCTGCTTACCGGGTTCAACAAAAGTCCATGATAAACATGCTGAATCATCCAAACAAGCTCTCTGGCAGGTAAAAGGCAACTGCTCCTGACCGCCCGGGATAAGAAATGATTTGAAATCATTTCCGGGCAAATCTATTCCAGCCCTAATAGCCGGGCCATCATATGGTGACCATGTTGTGAAATCAGGTGACAATCCCGCAATGATTTCGAATGGTGATTTTTCTTTTTCATAGTACTTAACCCCTGATATACAATTTTTGTCATCTATTGGAACCGGAACTTCTGATTTTAACCAGCATACTCCCCGTTGGGCTTGTATCCCCGGCAAAACATAGGTATATGCTTTACACCTCGGATCCTTCAAACATGAATCTTCACAAGTCTGGCAGTCATCACCGTGTTTTACTTCAAAATTTCTGTAATCATTTCCCGGTCGATTTTGACCCATTGTATGTTTCATTGCCGGTATGCCCGCCTCTATAAAATACCCTGTTTGGTTAATGACCGAAAGCTTAATACCGGAAATGCAGTTGTTGTTACTGGTCGTATTTGGTGCCGCACTTTTTAAATAACATCTTGCATTGGGGCCCTGAACGCCCGGTTTAACATAGGTATATCCCTTACAATCCGGGTCAGCAAGACATCTTTCAATACATGTTTGACAGGTTTCATCAGGTTTTAGTTCAAAATTCTTAAGGTTGTTACCCGGAATGTCCTGATTTTCCAGATAGGAGATGTTGGGATTACCTGTTGTTACCTGATAGGCCTGGATTTGAGCGCTCAATGCTGAACTTAGCAGAACACCTATCAACAAAATCATGAATGCGGAAATTCCTGTAAACTTTTTCATAGTACGTAAATTTTTGTAAATGAATGCTTGTTTTTTGTTTTCTAAAAAAAAAGGGTTTCCCTGGTAGACCTTTCATTCACGGGGTGACTTGGAGTCACCCCGTGAATTGTCCCGGGTAGCCTGGTTGTTTTTATTGAATGATCAGTTTTTTTCTGAATGTCAGATTCCCGGTTCCAAGGTCGATGATGTAGATTCCGGGTTTAAGTTTTGAGATATCCAGCGTATTGTTTTCCGGAAATCCGCAGTAAATCTTTTGTCCTGTTTGGTTGTAGATTATCACTTCCCGGATGGTTGTTCCGCTTTTGGAAGTGATTGTAACCACGTGGTTTGCCGGATTAGGAAAGAGAACAAAGTTGTCTGTTAAATACGTATTCCTTACAGATAATGTATCGCATGCAGCTCCCACCTCCTCCTGGCTGTTGCATCCTGGGGCGTTTTGGGAAATGCTGACTACAGCGCCAGGACTGGCGAGGTAATCACAGATACTTGTGATGGTGCAATCAGCCAAAGAATCATTGTGGACGATTTTCAAATATTCTATGGAACCAGCTTCAATGTTTTCCAGTGCTGAAATATCCGACAGAACAGGATTACCATACCAGGTGAACCAGTCTTCTGTACCCAGGCTTAAGCTGCCTGCGATGGTACGCAAATTTTCCAGCCCAGTTAAACTGGTTAAGGAATCGTTGTTGTAAATTGTGAGGCTTCCCCCGACGGAATCCAGCTTATCTAATCCTGCCAAACTGGTCAAGATGCTATTGTGGTAAATATTAAAGCCTTTCTTAACAATTCTTAGTGAACCCAGCCCTGTTAAATCAGAAAGTAAAGATGTGGAACCAATCGCCAGATAACCTTCAATTGAAGAAATCGTATTCAAGCCATTTAAATTGGTAATATCAAATCCATATATCAGGACATTCCCCTCTAAATCCGTACAGTTCTGAAAAACAGCCTGAAAATCATCAATATCATCCTGGGAAGTGAGATAATAATTACCATAAGGCAGGCATGGAAGTGTTATCCCGCAAGCATTGGCAATGTCCGGAGCATCATTGCAGCCGGGCGCATTACCATAAATATCAACAGATCCATTTGGGCTTGCCAGGTAACTGCAGATGCTTTGAACGTCACAGGTGCTTAATGAACTATTTCCGATAATATAGAGCGAATCAATGGATTCTTCATCAATATTTTCCAGGCCTGATAAGCTGGTTAGCGAAGGGTTCCCATTTGTATAATTAACAACATTTTCTCCCCAGCAACATAAAAATCCAATTCCGAGAGAACCCCCGATTTGAGTCAGGTTTTCCAGTGCCTCTATGTTAGTCAGGGCACCATTGCCGTAAATGCTCAGGTTACCGCCTACTGAAGTTAACGAATTAAGTCCTGATAAGCTGGTAAGTGCCGAATTGCGGTTTAATGCTGAGGCTTCATGGCCGGGAGGAAAAGGCCCGATTGCCAGGTCCCCGGCTATTGAAGTCAGGTTATCCAGCCCTGACAGGTTGATCAGCGCATCATTTTCACCAATATGAAGATTCCCGCCGATGGTCGTTAATGAATTCAGACCGCTCAAATCGTTCAACAATTCATTGTCCTCGATGGAAACGCCACCTTCGAGTGTTATTATTCCCTCTAATCCGGCAAGACTTGTCAGTTCATAATTCATGGAAATTCCTATACTGCCGCCAATGTGAATTAAGTTTTCTAATGCTGCAATGCTTGTCAATTCATTATTATATGTCACATGGAGGGATCCTCCTATTGAATCCAGGTTTTCCAGTCCCGACAGATCAATCAAGGCATCGGCAGCAAAAATGGCCAGGTCACCCCCAATGTGAGTTAAATTATCAAGGCCTGTTAAATTAATCAAAAGAGGATTGTCCGGTCCCAAAGATCCAATTTCCAGGTTGCCTCCAATAGAGTTCAGAATACTTAATCCATTTAAATTAGCAATATCAATCCCTCCAATTTTAACAAAACCCTCAATCTCTGTACATCCCGGATAATTGGTTTGGAAGCTATCAATCTGTGTCTGGTTTGTAAATGTGATACCTTCGGGCAGGCATCCATTATAACTTCCACCATTGGTGGTTTTTATAAGCGTGCCATTGTTGCCAACAATGTAACCAGTATCAAATGTTGGAAAGTAAATTGATTGTAAGTCATTGGTTGTTCCGCTCGATTGGACCTCCCAGATTAACCCTGCATCGATGGTTTTAATAATTGTTCCTGAATCCCCTACTGCATATCCTGTATTGGCATCGGTAAAGAAAACCGAAAGCAGCCAATTAGTTGGTGGTACATCAAAAACAGTATCCCAGGTTGTGCCTCCATCAGTAGTCTTAATAATTGAATTACCAACAGCATATCCAGTATTGGCATCGGTAAAGAAAACCGAAAGCAGCCAATCAGTTGGTGGTATATCAAAAACAGTATCCCAGGTTGTGCCTCCATCAGTAGTCTTTATGATAGAAGTACCTACTGCAAATCCAGTACTGGCATCGGTAAAAAAAATTGAAGAAAACTGCTCTCCTTCTCCTCCCGATTCAAAAAACCATGTTGTACCACCATCAATGGTTTTATAGATATAGTAATGCCACCCGCCGCCATCCTCATCACCCACTGCATATCCAATATTTGTATCTGCGAAAAAAATGGAAAACAGCGGTACAGCATCACAGCAGGTTTGATTATATGTCCAGGTTGATCCTGCATCAATGGTTGTTAACATGCTGCCACCCCCTTCATAAAGACCCGCTGCATAACCTGTATTAGCATCGGTAAAGGTTATAGAAAAAATATCACCAAATCCTGCAGGGGGATTTGAAGTTTCCCATGTCGTTCCTCCATCCTGTGTTTTTAAAAGCTGGTTGTTCCACCCACCTATATACCCTGTATTGGAATCGGTAAAGTAAACCGATAACAAATGTGTTGATATTCCTGAATTCTGCGTCACCCATTGTGCAAAACAATTGAATCCGATCAGGACTAATGCCAAAAAGAGTAAGTGTGATTTTTTCATATGACTTCTATTTTAAGTAAATAAACTTAAAAGTAAGCCAATTGAAAGGCAGAAATGAACCGGATTTGATAACGCAAGGATTTGTTTAGGGAACGTCGGGATTTGTTTAGGGAACGCGAAAGAAAGTTTGGAGTTCAAAGTTCAAGGTTACCCTCACTCCGAAAAGGCAAAAAAAAGAAAATGCCACAAAAACACCAATGCTCGAAAATACACAAAAGGAAGAAAATCAATAAATTGATTTTAGTGAAATTTGGTGATTTTGTGCTTTAGTGGCAGAAAAATACTTTTCGGAGTAGGCTCAAGTTTTAAGGTTCGAAGTTTTCAGGTTGTGCTATTTTGATTTTAATGGACAGCTTGTATTATTTTACTAACTCAGGCATTTTTGCAGTAGCTAAACCAATACTACTGACTAAAGAGCCGTAATCATAATACATGAAACTGAGGGTATCGATACACATAAATGAAGGATTTTCAATAATAGCTTTTTTTTCGATTTCTGTTAAAAAGGGATCGTTCTTTACTGTGTAAACCGGATTTGCCGGATATCTTTCCCATCGGATGCCATCCTTGCTGGTAGCAAATCCAATGGCTCCGGTTTCAAAATTATTTTTTACAGCTGATATCCCTGTAAAATACATCCTGTAACCCCCGGGAAGCGTGTCAACATTTGCCATCCAAACATAACTATCATCCCATTCGCCGGCCTCTCCATTCATGAAAACCGGGTCGCTTTCCGCAAAAGGATGTTCTTTGGTAGAAGGGTCATTGTATTTTTTCCAACTGATTCCATCCGCGGAAGAGGCCATGCCAATATAAAAATCTTCCCAATGGGTTATTTCTGTGCCTCCAGAATAATACATCCTGTAGCTCTCGTCATCCATTCTTATGACCGTGCTGGGGATGATAAATCCGGCATCCCATTCTCCCCGGCTTCCCGAGTTAAGCACAGGTATTTTGTCTTTAATCCAAGGGCCTGTAAGCAGGGTTGCAGTAGCACGTCCTATGGCAGGACCCGGTGCATACGTTGCCAATTCATTGCCGTTATAATACATTACCCAAACAGAATCATTTTGTACCAATACACCTGCAGTAGCTGTATAAGCATCAAAACCGGTGTTTCCGGGAGCCAAAACTGGATTATCAGCGAATTTTGTGAAATGAAAACCATCGCTGGAAGTTGCAAGCCCGACGGCCATTTTCCCGGGCACATTGCATCCCATATAAAACAAATAAAATACTTCTTCGAAATAAATAATCTGAGGTGCGGAAATAAATAATTCATCCCACGAACCGGGTTCGCCGGGGCTTAAAATCGGGTTGTTCTCATACGCTTTGAATTTCAAAGGGGCCGGAGAATTGCCTTGTTTACAACCTGACAATCTCAGGATAAATAAACCCAGGATCAGATTAAAAATCAGTTTTTTCATTATTTATTTAAATACGTACTGCCGATTGCCTATTTAACCTTAGCTATAGCCATACCGATCGCACTGTTCACGCAGGCACCGTAATTATAGTACATGATGCGGATGGAATCTTTTACAATAAAACATGGACATTGAATGATTGCTTCTTTCTTTACCATTTTAGCGTAATAAGGATCATCCTCTACCGTATAAATCGGATTATTTTTGTATTTTTCCCAGTGGATTCCATCACTGCTGGTAGCATACCCGAGGGAAGCGATTTCCCATCTCACAGCTTTTGTAGCTCCGCCATGGTAATACATTTCAAAACCGTCCTGAAGTGGGTTGACCATTCCCGTTAACACCAGGTCCACATCCCAATCTCCGGGATTGCCTGTCATCAGTACAGGGTCGCTATCGGCAAATGGATGTTGAGTCGTTGCAGGATCATTGTACTTTTTCCAGATGATTCCATCCTTTGAAGTCGCCAATCCGATGTAGTAGTTCGTATACGTATCGAGATCGGGCCCACCGCCATAATACATGACGTACCTGCCATCTTCCAGTTTATGAACCGAGGGATGATTGATGAATTCACAGTCCCATTCACCTCTTCTTCCTGAGGTGAGAATTGGTTTTTCGCTTTTTATCCAGGGACCTTTGAGGGATTTCGCTGTAGCCCTACCGAAATAAGGGCCTGAATTATAGCCTGCTATTTCCCTTCCATTAAAGTACATCACCCACAATGAATCTTCTTTTAACAGGTGTGCCTGAGACACACTAATGGCACAATAACCTGTATTATCACGAGTTAGAATCGGATTTCCTTTAAACCTGGCAAAATGGTAACCGTCGGTGGAAGTTGCTATTCCTATACCGCCATATCCGAATTTCTTACTGCCGGTGTAAAATAGATAGATCGTATCATGATCTTCCACCACACAACTGTTGAACACATATAAGTCATCCCAGCTACCGGGCTCTCCCGGAACCAAAATCGGATTGTTTTCATAACCTTTGAATTTCAAAGGGGAAGGGGCATTTTCCAGTTTGCAACCTGAAATTGCCAGGATAATTAAACCCAGGATCAAATTAAAAATTAGTTTTTTCATCATTTCATTTAATTAATGACTTCGGCTACCTACTTTTCCACTATCGGAATCCCAAATGAAACCCTTGTCCCGCATACTTTTCCCAGATTATCTTTCAGATCAATGATTTCCATTTGTATTTTATGTTTCATTTTTTTGTTCAGTTTGATCAGGCGTTCCTGGGTAATGGAAGTGGACATGGAACGGTGTATCCGCTTTTGTTTCATCTCTATTTCTTTGGCCTTATCACGCCCAACTCCATCGTCCTCGACTTCACACCCGATCAAGTCTCCCTCCAACCGGAACCGGATATCAATATGCCCGGGTGATTCCTTAAACTTGATCCCATGCTCGATGGAATTTTCGATAAAAGGTTGTGCGAGCATAGGGGGGATCATTATATTTTCTTTGTCAATCCTTTCATCCACTGTCAAACTGTATTCGAATTGCCCGGCATAGCGCACCTTTTGAAGTTCGAGGTAATTTTCTATGGTTTCGACTTCCTTTTGAAGCGGAACATTTTCATCCACCGAACTATCCAAAATATTCCTCACCAATTGAGAGAAGCGGGAAAGATATATACTTGCTTCGTTGGCTTTCTGGTTAAGGACAAAATTCTGAATGCTGGCCAGTGAATTAAAAATGAAGTGCGGATTCATCTGTGAACGCAATAATTTTTGTTCAAGCAAATGGGAATTTCGCTCCGCCCTTGATCTTTTTCGCTGGAAAAAGAGCAGCAGGAACAGACTGATGATAAGAACCCCGGCAGCACCACCTGCAAAAATGAATCTTGTTCGGGTAAGTCTTAACTGATTCAATTCATTGTCCTGCGATAGCATCCTGATCTTTTGGTCTGTTTTTTCGGCCTCTGCCTCAGCCATTAGCAATTCAAGCTGCCGGCTTTGCTGCGCAGCATTCAGGGTATCCATCGAGTTGTAGTAAAATTGCATGTATTTAGCTGCTTTTTGATATTCTCCTCTGGCATAGGCCAATTTGATCCGGGCGTCATAATTATCGCTTTTTGTCCGCTGTGCCAGAAAGTATTCGATGATTTTACCGAACGAGTATCCGATTCGTGTCGCATTGCTTCTTTTCCATTCGTTTCGGAAATAATCATTTAAAGAGGCTTCACAAAGATCCAGGTAAGTTTCTGCATCATCGAATTTCCCTTCTTCAATACTAATGTAAGCCAGATCGTTATAGATAAGTGCTGCCGTGCCGCTACTTTCCCAATCTTTTGCAGCAACTAACGCTTTATCAAAATACAACCGGCTCTGCTTCAGGTCAAGTACGGTATTAATACCCGGGCTTACTGAATCATAAGAATGAAGAGAACCCAGGTTCAGGTTGATAATCGAAATCAAATCAAGGTAATTGAAATCCATCGCAATTTTCAATGCTGAATCGCTAAATGCATGTGCTTTCTGATATGCTGTCGCCAAACTTGTTCCATGAATGTATATTTGGCCAAGGACCATTAATGCAAAAGCTTCCCGGTAAGGGTCATGAACCTTTCGGGCGTAATTGAGCAGCTTATGTCCATACAATAACGAGCTGTCAATGGGTTCGTAATTCAAGTTATCCATGGCCAGGCTAATGGCTTCGTAAACATTGGCGACCGAGGATTCATCTCCAGCTGACTGGTAATATCGGAGTGCCGTCCGGTAGGAGGAAATCGATTTTTCGGTTTGCTTGATAAAAAAGTTGATATTCCCGATCTGGAGGTATACATCTCCTGCTTCTTTATCTGAGTTGTGTTCTTCTAAAATCCTCAACGCTGACAAGTACGAAAGAAGCGCATTTTTGAAATCCATCTTAAAGTAATAAGCATTGCCTGTATTAAACCTTCCTATTCCAATGCCAAGTGGATACCCATAAACAGAACCTATCCTAACAGCTTGTGCCGAATACATAATGCTTGAATCAAAGTTAATTGGTGCATAATGGGCAGCGAGGGTATTTAAAATATCCACGTTCTCTTTAATATCTGAACCTGGCAAAAGATTTTGAAGACTGTCGATTTGATTATGGGATAAAGTGGGTTGAACCTGGCCTGAGGCAAGTATCTGAAGAAAAATAAAGACAGACAACAATGTTCTTTTTATCATAACCATCAAGCCTTTATTAACGAGGTTAAACTTCTCCGTCAATACTCATAAACCCTTGTCGTATTGAAATATTTTTTGGTCGAATCTCATATCAAATATAAAAATTTTCTTTGATTGGTGTATATTCTATGATTAATGTCATAAAGATTTTTAACATCCGCTTCAAACCTTCCGAAATATTGATTCATTCCTAATTTACACTCAGAAAAAGGTATATGTTCCATTCATCTAAATTGAATCCATTAAATCTATTTTAATTTCAAGTATATTTCTATCTTTGGATTTTTTACTAATCTTTATGATCATGAACAAAATTCCTATGTTGAGAAGTATATTAGTTTCCATTTTATTTTCACTCTGCATCCATTCCTATGCTGCCTGGATAAATTTTGAACCCCAAACCATAACTCAACCTGATGGTACCGTTATCCATTGCTTTGCAACGGGTGATGAATTTTACAACTGGCTCCACGATGAAAATGGTTTTACCATCATTCAAAACCATACGAACGGTTTTTATTACTATGCCATTTTGGAGGATGGCAAACTGATTCCGTCGCAATACCGGGTGAACGCAGTAGATCCGGCTGCAACCGGCATTAAACCCTGGACAAACATTTCTCCTGAAAAAATGCAATCCATCCGGGCTGAATTTTTTGAAAGATATATGCCCGAAAAGACGCATCTACCCGGGTATAATTCTCCAAAATCAATTAAAAATGAGGGTGTTCTCAACAACCTGGTGGTTTATATCCGCTTCAGCGACCAGGCAGAATTTTCAGCTGACACTATGGAGTATTACAACATTTTCAACAGTACCAATTCGGGTTACAACTCCATGCAAAATTATTTTGAGACGGTCTCATATGGCATGATCTCCATCCCCTCCTGGTTCTATCCCCAACCACCCTCTTCCAATGTAATGTCTTACCAGGATATTTTTCCAAGAAATTATTTCATGCCTTATGATCCTGTAACCAATCCCAACGGTTATCAATCGGGCGAATCGGGCCTTAGAGAACATGCATTGCTCAAACGGGCCTGCCAGGCTATTGAAACAGAAGTCCCGGCCAGCCTTAATATTGATAAAAACAACGATGGTTATATCGACAATATGGTTTTTATCGTACGGGGTGCCACCACTGCCTGGGCCACCTTGCTATGGCCGCATCGCTGGGTACTGTATAACGAAACCGTTTACATCAACGGGAAAAGGGTGTGGGATTATAATCTGCAGGTAGAAGACCACCTAAACAATTCCGGACCCGGAGTATTGTGCCATGAGATGTTCCACTCCCTCAGTGCTCCCGATCTTTACCATTATAACTCGGCACCCTATGTTTCTGTAGGTCCCTGGGATCTGATGGACAACAACCACAATCCGCCGCAGTCCATGGGCGCCTATATGAAATACCGCTACGGCGGCTGGATCGAAAGCATTCCCGAAATCACTGAATGCGGCACCTACAGCCTCTCTCCCCTGTCGGAACAAGAGAACAATTGTTTTAAAATCGTTTCCCCCAACAATCCAAACCAGTATTTCGTTTTTGAATACCGGGTAAAGGCAGGAACTTTCGAAGGTTCGATCCCCGGAACCGGTTTGCTCGTATACCGGATTGACAATACCCTGAGCGGAGAGGGGAATGCTCAGGGACCTCCTGACGAAGTTTATCTCTACCGCCCGGGTGGGACCACTTCCATCAACGGTGATCTTGACAATGCCCATTTCGGGGCCGATTACGGCAGAACAGAGATCAACGACAATACCAATCCCTCGTCGTTCCTGCAGAACGGTCAGCCCGGCGGACTCAACATCTCCAATGTAGGTTACGTGGATGAAACCATCTCTTTCGATGTATATTTTGAAAAGGAACCGGTGGCTGAGTTTTCTTCTTCCGAAACCCTTGTGACCGTGGGTTGCACCGTAAATTTTGAAGACCTGTCTATTTGCCAGGTCGACAGCTGGTTGTGGACATTCGACGGTGGGACACCTGCAACCTCCGGCGAGCAGCATCCGCAGGGGGTCGTATACAACACACCCGGAATTTACACGGTGAGCCTCACCGCTACCAATCCCTGGGGGTCAAACACGATTACCAAGGCTGCCTACATCGAATTGAGCACCACTGCCGAACCCGGAGTTGTATTTTTTGCCAGCGATTCTGCTGTTTGTACCGGCGCAACAATCACTCTGATGGATTATTCAACAGTATGTCCCGAAAGCTGGAACTGGTTAATAACACCTTCAACTTTTGAATATATCGATGGTACCAATGCCTCATCCCAAAATCCGGAAATCCAACTGAACAGCACCGGGCCGTATTCGGTATCGCTCACTGTCACCAATAACAATGGAAGCGCCACACTTACAAAAGAAGATTACATTTATGCGGGCGGTAACCAGCTTCCTTTTGCCGAGGATTTTGAATCGGGAGAAGCAGAAAGCAAAGGGTGGTCCATCGTCAACCCGGATAATGATGCGATCACCTGGGATGTATTCCCGGTTGATGGAAACGGGGGCAACTATGCAGCAGGCATTAAGTTGTATGATTACTTTTCCATCTTCAAGCGCGATCAGCTCATCAGTCCGCCCATTGACCTTTCGGGGGTCAACTATGCGGTGTTGTCATTTGAACATGCCTATGCGCTCAAGGGAAACCCAACCTACAGCGATTCGCTGATCGTAAAAATTTCGACCGATTGCGGCGAAAGCTGGGAGCGCATCCTGGAACTGGCCGATGACGGAAACGGCAGCTTCGCCACCCACGAACCTTTCAGCTTCAGCTTTGTGCCCGCAATATTGGACGACTGGTGCGGATACGGTTACGGAAGCGGATGTTATACAGTCGATATTTCGCCCTGGGCCGGCACTGCCAATGTACAGGTAATGTTCGAAACCGTAAGGGTGGCCGGCAATAACCTTTACATCGATAATGTATCGGTTAGTGTTCAAACCGGGGAAGCTGAAAACGAAATAGCACATGTTCTCTTGTTTGATCTTTACCCTAACCCGACATCCGGGTTGGTAAACATTTCCCTGAGAAAAGATATTGAAAGCACCAGCATATTGATCTATAACCTGCACGGGCAGTTGATCCTGACGGAGATGCCGGATAATAAAGCCCAATCAGTGGCAATTGACCTCTCAAACTACCCGAAAGGGTTGTATTTTATCCACTTATTATCGAATGGGGAACAAGCTGTGAAGAAGGTGGTGGTGGAGTGAGTTGTCCCTGCCCGAATACAAGGTCGTGAACTGCAAACCCGAACCGGCCTGGCGTGATTGATTTTACACGACAATTATCTGTAATAAATTTATTCAGGCCCGATAATTAAAATTTGCCAGGTACCGGTAAATGTAACAGCATCGCTGGCTGTGTTGAACAACCGGAAAATGCAATTACCTGTTCCCACACTGTAAGGTATAAGCTTTATTTTGTACCACTCACCGCTACCGGAAACCAGCTGCCCGACGACAACTGTGGGTGTTCCGCCAAACGATTCGTAGGAAAGGGTCCCGCTGATCAGATATGAATTGGAAGCCATGTTGGTGGCACTGAATGAAGCGCTTGTCCTGACGACTTTTTGTATGGTGGAAGAATTACCCCGCACCACTCCCTTATTCCCACTCATATAAATATCATTGCTTACATTGAGGTTTCCTGCGATAGTCATGCTATTGTTCAGCGCAACACTGCCGTACAAATACATTGAACCGGTGATCCTTGCCGTTCCCGTGACATCCAGGTTGTATGCAGGATTCTCCTGCTCTATACCCAACCTGCCCAAAGGGGAAATCGTGATGGTATTTATTCCTCCTGCGACAAAATGAAATTCATCGGAGAGATCTTCATAGGATAATCCCCAGTCGGGGTAATCGGAAGAATGTGCAATGATCATGCGTTCCATGTTACTGGTTCCTGATGCGAACATCGTGATGATCGGGTTGCTTGAACCGCTGACCGGCGGAAAAGTTATGGTAGCATTCGGATCGTTAAATGAAATACCGCCATGCGTCTCATCTACCTGGAATTTATCCCCATCTCCCACGGTGAATGCGGATTGTGGCGTTTGATCGCCGATCCCTACGTTTCCGGAATTATAATAAATATCGTTTCCGTTTTGGTTCCAGTGTGAGGACCCGCCGCCCAGTTCCTGCCAGCCCGATTCATAAAACCAAAAGGTTCCGGTGGTCACATCGAATACCAGCAATCCTTCTGCCGGACTGCTGATTGCGGTCCGCTGGGAAGTTGTCATGCGGGGGACGAGCATCCCTTTTAGGGTGCTTTTCACATCCAGCATGGCGCTGGGGTGGGGCGCCGACTGATCCTCGTTGACGGCAACGCCCTGCGGACGGGTTTCATGCCCTGTCATTACGGCTATTAAGAATATTAGAAGTAAAATATAGTTTTTCATTGGAGAAGTGTTTTAAGGTGTATAAACACTTAACAACGGTCTTACCGGTTTGCCTCTGGCAAATCGTTAAAATAATGTTAAATATGATTGAGCGTTGAAGCTTCCTTCCACGGAGGTGAAGTTGGCAATTTTCTACATTAAAGGTTTATGTCTATCATGAATTACTCAAGATCCTTATTCTTTTCAAGTATGGTTAATCACGACATTCAGATTTTCCTTGGTAAAAGGCAATCCTATTTGGTAATTATTATAATAGCTCGAAGGAGGCGATTGTCCCATATTAACAAAGGCAATAATGCCCATATCATTATAAATCCGCCCCTCAAGCAATTTATTTATCGATTTATCTCTCTCCATTATTCAATCTCCGCAATTTCACGAATTAGCATACCTAGTATATCTCTGCTATATTCACCCGATCCAAAATGTCAAGCTGTCTCAATTCCTTCTGTAATGTTTGGGTTCTCCAAAAGTTTCTGACATTCCTTTTTTAAATACATTTTTACAACTGGATTTGAAGCACTGATTTTATCCAGTATGTCGGAGCAATTATCCAAAATGTAAATAATATCCTCAAAATCGTGGCTCTGTCGTAAATCATTCCCACCTCGGGCATTGTGAGCCTCAAATTTTGAAGCCAAATAATATTCCGGTGGAAATACAAAAACATCAGTTCCATCGGGGAGCGTATTTTGTATTTTGTTTTCAATTCCTTCCTCGTACCACCTATTGCTGAACCCAAGTATATCTTACTCAGTTGGCATCACATCTACTTCGATATCCTTATAAATCATCCTCCAAATCGGGGCATCTTTTGAAGTATCATGAGCAAAATCTTTGGCCCTCAGATTCTCATCCAGTGTTGCATGTTCCAAACGAGATTTCAGTCCTATTGTAGGCTACCCTGAATTTCGGCCAATTAAAATTAGAGTTCGACAAGCCCTGAACCCCTCCCATTTTTAAGACAACTCTAAAATAGAGA
>JAFGBL010000010.1 GCA_016933115.1 Bacteroidales bacterium
AGAGCTTGCTTCCTCTTCAGGTTAACGACCGCATGATACAAATTTTTTTTCTAAAAATCACCAACTATTTTTCAGTACATTACCAAAATAAAAAACCCCGATAAAAATTACCGGGGTCTCAAGTTACAATTTGACAGCCTATTTTTTTATTACTCTTCTTGTTTCGATCATGGTATTTCCATCGGAAATCTTCACAAAATAAATGCCTTGCTGCAATTCATTTCCAATCGCCAATGTACCGTTTTGCCCTATTAAGCTTGATTTGTATACCCGGCTACCTGTCAGGTCAAACACTTCGATCGAAGCTGCTGCACCGACCGGTCGATTAAAATTATATTGAATGTTTAATTGACCCTGGAATGGATTGGGAAATAAACTGAGTATTTCAGCAGTAACCGGATTCTCAGTGCCGGTAATTGAAGGCAACGACATTTTAACTTCAAGGTTGGTGAGTTGCCCGTTTAAAAATTCAACATCATGAATCGTTTTGGTTTCGTAGCCATCTTTTATAAATTGCATGTCGTAAGTTCCGGATTCAAGGGTTCCGAATGAAAAAGTGCCGTCAAAAGCAGTTTGTCCGGAAATTTCGGTACCAATCACTTCATACTGAACGTTAAAAAGTGGATCATCCGTAATGCTGTCGGTTACCGTTCCTGTAATGTGTACTGCCCGTATATAACTGGGTTGAAGAATATACAAGCCCTCTTCCATATCAGAAGCCAGTATATTACCTGAAGGCAGGAAAGGATAAGCACCCCAGCTTCCGTTGTAGCCGATGCCAGCGTAATTGGGCGATGTATCAAAATGTCCAACCTCAATGATATTATCAGGGAACAATGCATCGTGAATGGTAATGCCTTCGGTATAATATGATGTAACGAGGTAATCGTTGATCACATGTGTATTATGTGGGATCACACCTGTGCCGGGTGCGGTTTGAACCCGGTCGGTTTCGATAATATTCGACAGATCGGTTACATCATAAGCCCCTATATATCCTGAACTCACTTCATCGGTAGTAAAAACATGTGATCCGTCATCTGATACCCATGCATTGTGCGAAAAGTTGCCCGGTGTATTAACCGAACCCATAATTTGAGGAGAAGAGGGTTCTGAAACATCTATAGCTGCAAGTACACCCTGGTAAATGGCAGCACCCCATAAGGTATCGCCTCTGGCCATGCCATCGTGCAGGTAAAAATTATCAAACCTGCCCAATTCGACCGGTGACATGGGATCCTGGGTCAGATCACAAATAATTGCTCCGCCCGATCCATTATCGGCACCAAAAATATAAAGTTTGCCTGTTTCGTCAATATATAAATTATGAGCTGAAGAAAAGGAATAATTTAATCCCGTAAAACTGGTTGTGGTGGTTACGGGTCCTGGAAGCGGGCTTAAATCAACAATATAAACACCGCCGTTTGCTTCATTGGAAACATAGGCAAAATCGCCCCAGGTTTTGATATCTCTCCAAATTGATCCGGCACCAGGTCCGAAAAATACTTCAACAGGGATTGCCGGATTGGTTACATCTACAATGGATAGTCCACTGAAAGTGCCGACAAGGGCATACTCATTACCTTCCGAATCAACATAACCCCAAACATCACTAAGTTCATCAGAATAGGACAAATGACCTAATTGCTGCATGTTGAGCTGACCCAAAGTGAAACCAGCAAATACGAGTATTAAAGCACTAAGTAAAATGTATTTCATTTTTAAATAATGTTTGAAAAGTTTGTCTTCAATCAACCGACCTTAAACCGGCTTTACAGTCCAAAAGGTTAAAACAAACCGATAGGCAGATTGTTTATTTCAATCTTTAATTTGTGAATATCTTTGATCGCTGTTATAAAGTATTGATCTCATTTACCAGTTTCTGAATGGTATCTTTGGCATTACCGAATAACATCCGGGTGTTATCCTTGAAAAAAAGTGGATTTTCAATTCCTGCATAACCCTTTCCCATCCCACGTTTCATCACAATTACATTTTTTGCATGTGAAGCATTGATGATCGGCATTCCATAGATCGGGCTACCGGGTGTTTCATTGGCAGCTGGGTTCACAACATCATTGGCTCCGACTACGATCACTACATCGGTTGCCCCGATTTCCTTGTTTATTTCATCCATTTCCACCAGTTTATCGTAGGGAACATCTGCTTCGGCCAGCAGTACATTCATGTGGCCCGGCATACGTCCTGCAACGGGATGAATTCCAAATTTTACCTGAACACCTTTTCCTTCCAGAAGTTTTTCAAGCTCATGAGTAGTATGCTGAGCCTGCGCAACAGCCAACCCATAACCCGGAATAATGACGACTTTTTGCGAATAGGCAAGTAGTACAGCAGCATCGCTCATGGTAATTTCCTTAACGGTTCCTCCTGTTTCACCGGTTACTCCACCGCCACCTCCAAAGCCACCCAGGATAACATTCCAGAGGGAGCGGTTCATGGCTTTGCACATAAGCAATGTCAATATCGATCCGGCAGCTCCAACAAAAATTCCGCCCAGGATCATGGCCAGATTGTGGTAAATAAAACCGGCCATGGCAGCTGCTATACCGGTGAGTGAGTTCAAGAGAGAAATAACAACCGGCATATCGGCTCCTCCAATGGGCATCACAAATAAAACTCCGTAAACCAGGGCAAGCCCGAAAAGAATGTAGATGGTTACAATATACTTATTGGGCTCAGGCTGTAAAAGGAGGTAAACCGACAATGCGATCAGGCCGGCCAACAGGATAAAATTCACATATTTCATGAATCCTCCATGGATATTTCCGATAGAACCGTTCAATTTTCCAAAGGCAATCATACTTCCGCTGAATGCAATAGACCCAATCACCAAACCGAGCAATGTAACCAAGAGTGATTCGTTTGCAGGATTCGCAAATTCAATTAATCCGACAAGAGCAGAGGCCGCACCTCCTGTTGCGTTAAAAAATGACACCAATTCAGGCATGGCTGTCATCCTTACTTTTTTTGAAATTATTATACCGGCAGTTCCGCCAACCATCAGAGTAATGATGATCACTATGAAATTCTGAATCTGAATTCTGGAACCATCTCTGCCTTCATGCAATAACAGAGTAGTTACCATCGCCAACAACATGCCGGTAGCAGCCCAGAAATTTCCTTTTCTTGCCGTTTCGGGATGACTCAACTTTTTGAGGCCGACCACGAAAAGTATTGCAGCCAACAGGTAGCTGAATTCAAGAATTGCACTACCTACTGTAAATTGCATGCCGTTGTATGTATCCAGTATTTGGTCCATTTCGTATTGTTTATGAGTTGAATTTGGTATTTTTTGAACTTAAGGACATCGTTTGGTTTTTACAGATGGATTAGTTATTGGGGTAAATATAGTAAATAGGGTAATCCCTACAGCTATTGGGAGTGTAAATAGGGTGTTTGCTATTAGTGTATTCAGAACGATTTGACGGTTTTTAAAAACTTTCATTCATTATCGATTGGACTATTTATCCTGCAGTCCGGAAATTCACCCTATTTACCCTATTTACCCTATTTACCATATTTACCATATTTACCATATTTACCATATTTACCCTTTTTACCCTATTTACCATATATCATTTTTGTTTTTTCTTAAACATCTCCAGCATCCTGTCAGTCACGGCAAAACCTCCTGCAACATTCAATGTTCCGAACAACATGGCTAAAATACCCAGGGTCAGTTCAACCGAAAACCGGCTAAGGTCGACATGTCCGACCAGGATTATACCTCCGATGATAATTACACCACTAATCGCATTGGCACCCGACATCAATGGGGTATGTAAAACTGATGGAACATTTGAAATTACCTCGATTCCTAAAAATATCGAAAGAACCATAATAAAAATCGGCTCCCGAAACGTGTAAAAAAATACGATTATATCATCCATAACTAATTATATTTCAATTATTAAAATTCAAAATTCCATAAAAGATCGAAAAAAACAGATCGAACAACTTGTTTGTTCTTTGGTACTTTTGAATTTGGATATTATTTGTCATTTGTATTTTGAAACTTGTTATTTTTTCCCGGACAAAGATTTCACCCTTTCATTCACAATCTCCCCTTTATGGGTAATACAAGATCCCTTGATGATTTCATCCTCAAAATTGAGGCTTAAATTTCCTTCTTCATCAATTAATAACTTAAGGAAGTTGATCAGGTTCTTTCCGTACATCCGGCTTGCATCTACCGGCATTCCCGAAGGATAATTGGAATTCCCGATGATTTTTACACCATGGGTCACAATGGTCTTATCATTTTCGGTCAATTCACAATTTCCACCGGAATTGGCAGCCAGGTCAACGATGACCGAACCTGATTTCATCTTTTCAACTGTTTCTTTTTTAATCAGTACAGGGGCTTTTCTGCCCGGTATCTGGGCCGTACAAATCACCACATCGGATTTAACGGCATGATCCTGGATCAACTGGCTTTGCTTTTGCTTAAACTCTTCAGTTTGTTCAACCGCATAACCGCCAGCAGAATTATCTTCCCTGGCACCTTCTACTTCAACAAATTTGGCACCCAGGCTTTGCACCTCTTCCTTCACTGCACTTCTGACATCAAATGCTTCCACTACTGCGCCAAGTTTACGGGCAGTTGCAATAGCCTGCAATCCGGCAACGCCAGCACCCAGTACCAGCACTTTGGCCGGTTTTATGGTTCCAGCAGCAGACATGAACATCGGAAAAAATGTAGGCAAATTAAATGCTGCATCCAGAATTGCCCTGTAACCGGCGACCGTTGCCATTGAGGATAATACATCCATGGCCTGGGCCCTGCTAATCCTTGGAATTGCATCCAGACTGAAAGTTGTGAGTTTATGCTTTTTACATTGCTCAATCCATTCGGCATCGGATAGCGGATTAAAAGTCCCGACCAGTATTTTATCTTCTTTGATTGAAGATAAATCATTTTCATCCGGTTTATTTATCATTAACAACAAATCGGAATCTGCAAATAAATCCTTTCGGTTTTTAATTTTAGCGCCGGCTTCTTCATAAAGCTTATCGACCGTACCGGTATTTTCTCCCGATTGTTTTTCAACAAAAACACTGGTTTTAAGTTCGAGGATTTGGGGAATGGCTTCAGGCAGTAAGGCAACTCTGTTTTCAGGATTTTTTTCCTTCAAAACTCCAATGGTCATATGACTTTTTCTTGGTTCGATTTAATACTTAAAAATCACATCCTCAACGAAATGAAAATCCAATTCCTGTTTGAATTGAGATTTTTCACAATTCCATTGATTTTCAGATATAGAAACATTATATATTGCCGATTGTTCAATAAAACATTGTTTTGAGGGATATACAATCTAAAAATTAAACTACCTTTGATTGTTTGCTTTAAACTAACATAATTATGAAAAATTTAAGTTTTATTGTTGCTTTACTCGGATTTTTACCCATATTCTTATTCGGACAATGGGTTAGTAATCCGATGGAAAACACACTTATTGGAACCGGCCCGGGTGACCAGGCTATTCCTAAAGTCGGCACTTGCGAAAGTGGAAGTACCTACATCGCCTGGTTTTCGAATGAAGGAGCCAATTATAATGTTCGGTTGCAAAAGCTGGATGTTTATGGAAACAAACTTTGGGCAGAAGAGGGGCTGCTGGTCAGTGACCATACTTCCATGTCGTGGCTGACCGATTGGGATATGACGGTCGATCAGGAAGACTGTGCGATACTTACATTACAGGACATCAGAAATGTGGACAATGATGCCTTTGCATATAGAATTTCACCTGACGGTGAATTTCTTTGGGGAGAGGATGGGATTGAAATGTCGACCGGGCCTGCTTTTGATGCCGCACCCAAAGTAACCGTCACGAATGCCGGGAATGCCGTTTTTGCCTGGCAGGCAGAAACGGTAATCATTATGCAAAAAATATCTCCCGAAGGAAATAAACTGTGGGGAGATAACGGAATCACCCTTAGCGGAGCCAATACTTATTCATGGCCCCAGCTTATGCCTGTGGGTGACGATGATGTGATCATGAAATATTTTGAAGATTCAGGGCCTTCATGGGCGCCGACACGCCATGTTTTTGCACAACGTTATGATGCCGATGGAATTGAAGTCTGGACAGAACCTGCAATTATTTCAGATGCGGGCGGTATCTCAGCCTGGACACAGATTTTCCCATTGCTCAATGATGGAAATGACGGGTTTTTCATTGCCTGGCACGACGACCGGGATAACAATATGCTTGCCAGCGTATGGGTTCAGCACATTGACGCAGATGGAAATGTTTTACTAAGTGATAATGGTGTGGAAGCTTCTACCATGACCGGGCGGAACCATTTTTACCCTTACCTTTCCTTACCCACTGGTTCTGAGGATATCTATGTTTTCTGGAACGAAATGGACGGTGATCAGAACAACAGGGGTATATACGGTCAAAAAATCTCATCTACCAGTGAAAGGCTGTGGACCGATAATGGTAAAACTTTTATTGAAATTTCTTCAACCAATGTTTATCCTTTTGCCGCAGGAAACACTAATGAAGATGCCATCGTTTTCTACGAGCATTACTTTGATGGTATCAATGCTTCAATTAAAGCCATGCGTATTGATGCAGACGGAAATTTCGTGTGGCCTGGTGAAATGGTGGATTTGTGTACAGTCAATTCCCAAAAAATTCATACCTATGTCGGAAACTTCAATAATGGACAATGGATTGCTTCCTGGGAGGATACGCGAAGCGGAAATGCGGATATTTACGGACAAAACATACAGGTGGACGGAACTTTGGGGCCGGTTACGATCCCTTCCAATTTAACCGTTACACCCGATACGGTCATTTGCGATGAAGTCGGTCCGCACTATGTTTACATCGAAAATAATACACCAAATGCTATCATGATCAATGAAATTTATTTTGATCAATGGAGCTATGTAGATTTTGAAACTCCACCAACTCTCCCCTACAGTCTTGGCTCCAACGAAACCCTGGAAATAGGTCTCTATGTTATGGTTATTACCTACAACTTTAATCCCAATGGGTATGTGTATGATTTGATGGTCATTGAATCGGAAGTGGATACCAATGATGTTGTGATTGCAATCAATGAGGATCTGCTTGCAAAGATTAACACCAATTCGATAGATCAGGTTCGGATTAATGTTTATCCAAATCCTTCGGCTGAAAGCGTTACATTTGAATTTAGTGGCATGGAAAGTCCTTCTGAACTGGATATTTATAATAGCACCGGAAAATTAATCAGAAGTTTTAATGTAAATGGGCTTGATGCCATAACCTGGGACGGTAATAACATTAACAACCAAAAGGTTGAATATGGTACATATTTTTATAAGGCATTTTATAAAGAAACTGCAGTGCGTGGTAAAATTATCATAATGCAACAATAATTTACCCGGTTTCGCTGATACGTCTGAGTCGATCAAAATCGACGACTTTAAAGTTTTTACCTTTCATCTCCACCAGTCCTTCATCTTTGAAGTTCTTGAGCATTCGGATGACTGTTTCCGAACTCATCCCGGAAAGTTCAGCCAGTTCCTTCCGGGAAAGCGGTAACTCAAATTCACCTGTTTTAAAAATCCTTTCCGACAAACAAAGTATGATGTCTGCCAACCGACCGTAAGACTGTTTATGTGTAAGGCAAAAAAACCGGCCATTGACCTGAACGCTGTTGGAACTGAGAATATCAATGACTTCTTTTGCAAAATCGATATTTCGGTTTAAAAGTTGCTTGAAAAAGTTAATTTCTATTTGTTTGATTTCCGAATCAATATAGGCCAGGGCCGAATACTGGAAAGTATTGTGTTCTTCACTCAGTGAAGTCAATCCCAATAAGTTTCCATCCGGAATAATTTTCAGCACCAATGAATTTACACCGTTATCTATAAATACCTTTGCGAGACCTTTCTCCATATACATTACATGAGAAGCAAATCCTCCTTGCTTACAAATGATTTCCCCCTTCTTATATTTGATATTTACAGAATTGTGGTTGAGTTGTATTGTTTCCTCTTCCGATAGCTTTTCAAAGCATTGGCATCGGCGGGAACTGATTGTGCAGCCACTAAATTGTCCATGATTTGCCATAAAATTTATCTCATCGTAATATCAGGCAAATGTAATTAAAAATCATTTCCAAAACTGATCTAAATCAGTTTTTTAACCCACCCAGAACAATTTCAAATAACATCCATAACTGCCTGATTTATTTTGGCTTTTACCTAAAAACAACAATCTTTGTTGTTAAATAATTAACAGATTTAATAGAAATCCAATACATTTTACAATATAACAAAATGATGAATAATAAAAGGTACTTTAATCCTGGATTGGCATTGATAGCCATGTTTCTGACGTTGTTGTTTTTTGCCTGTTCAAAAGACAATAATAATGACGACAATAATAATACGCCTTCTGATAATGTCGCTTCGTGCGAAGGATGCCATACGAATTATGCGCATCTTCAGCAGGTTTACACACCTGATACTGCCGCTCCGATAGGTGGATGTGGCGGTGATGCCCCGCACTACGAACCTTATGACAGAGTTTACATGGGTGGCGACGGCTATACAGCCTATAAACAATCGGGTCACTATGAAATTGGCTGTGTGGGTTGCCATGGTGGCACCGATAATACGGATGATAAAACCGTCGCGCACTCAGGTGATTTTATCAAACATCCTTCTCAAATTTACGAAGAAAAATGCGGTTCCTGTCACCAGGCCATAGTTGATAATTTTAAAACCAGTATTCATCACGGTACCGGACAAAAAATGAAAGTTACCATGCGCAGCGGACTGAGCGGTCCTGAAGATTTTGACCAGCTTCCTGCTCACCAAATCGAAGGATACAATGCAAATTGTGCTACATGCCATGGTACTTGTGGTAATTGTCACGTTGTCCGTCCATTGATTGGTGGCGGCGGACTTGCAAAGGGACATAATTTCACCAAAACCCCGGATATGGTCAGTGTTTGCGTTTCCTGTCATGTTTCGAGGGGAGGCCATGCATACCTTGGAGTAGCAGCAGGAACCCAACCGGATGTTCACCTGACATCTCAAAATTTCAAATGTATCGACTGCCACGATGGCAATGAATTACATGGCGATGGCAATCCGGTTGAACAACGATATGCCTATTCTCAACTTCCGAAATGTGAAAACTGTCACACCGATTTAGCAAAGTCAAATAACTATCATTCTTTGCATATAGGTGATTTCAATTGCCACGTTTGCCACTCACAGGTTTATAATAATTGCGGTAGTTGCCATATACATGGCGACGGAGCAAGATATCCATCCTATTTAGACTTTAAAATTGCAGGGAATCCTATTCCGGATATTAAAACAGAATTTGAATTGACTTTGGTTCGCAGGACGCTGGCAGCACCTGATAACTGGGAAATTTATGGTGTTCCAGAGTATGCTAATTTCGACGTATTTCCAACATACAATTATACTTCTCCTCACAACATTTTGCGGTGGACCGACAGAACCCAGGTTTCAAAGGATAAGGCATGTTCATCCAACTGCCACATCCGTAACGAAGGCGGGACTTTGATCAATAAGGAAATATACCTTTTCCAAAGCGATTTACTTGAATGGGAGCATGGTGCAACCGATTTTATTACGGTAGATGATAAATTGCCAGAATCCTGGTTTGAAGAAAAATAAATAGAAAATCGAAATTAATAAATTAC
The DNA here is from genome assembly GCA_016933115.1 of Bacteroidales bacterium. Taxonomy (GTDB): domain Bacteria; phylum Bacteroidota; class Bacteroidia; order Bacteroidales; family JAADJA01; genus JAADJA01. Next base: position 9,709 of record JAFGBL010000010.1, read on the forward strand.
AAATATGTCTAACAATTTTAAACTTTTAATTATGTCAAATTCAAAACTTTGGATGCTGGGCATCCTATTGGCTCTCTTTGTTTTCTCATCATGTAAAAAAGACGAGGAAGAAACACCGCAAGTGAATGAATCCGAGGTGCTTGCTAGTTTCCTTGAGTCAACAAATTCACCTTACATGAAGGACTATGTGAACACCGATATGCCTTCAATCATTTCGGCTGTTGATGTCAACACCCTAAACCTAACAGACCAGATTTACATTATTGATATCAGGTCGGCAACAGACTATGCAACAGGTCATATTGAAAATGCAGTAAATGTAGCCGCTACGGAGGTCCTCAACCACATCGAATCCAATGATCTATCGGGGTATGAAAAAATTGCAATCGTATGTTATACCGGGCAAACAGCCGGTTGGGCCACTTCGCTTTGCCGGTTAATAGGTCATAACAATGTATTTTCGATGAAGTGGGGAATGAGTTCCTGGAATCCATTTTTTGCATCAAAATGGCAAAACAGTATTGGTAATGCATACGCGACACAGTTTACCGGAGATGCAACCGATAAAAATGCTGCAGGTTCATTACCGACCTTATCAACCGGAAAAACAACCGGACTTGACATTTTAAATTCCAGGATTGCAACTGTTTTTGCTGAAGGTTTTGATCCCGCGAAGGTTACAGCCCAAGCAGTATTTGATAATCTCAACAACTATTATATTGTAAATTACTGGCCAGAAGCTCAGTATGCCGATCCTGGACACATTCCAGGGGCAATTCAGTATACTCCGAAAGAAACCATCAAATTGGCAGTGGATTTGAAAACCCTGCCTACAGATAAAACCATTGCTGTATACTGTTATACTGGCCAAACAAGTGCCTTTTTAACAGCTTATTTGAGGTTGCTGGGATACGATGCTAAATCAATCCTTTTCGGCGCAAACGGTATGATTTATGACATTATGCTTGATGCCGGCATGACTACTTTTAAAGACAGTGAAGTGAATGAATTCGATTATGTTCAATAAGAATTATTGGTAAATATTAAAAAAAGCTATCCAAATGGGTAGCTTTTTTTATTTCTTCACGAAATGGATGTTTCGCATCAAACCTTTATATTTTGTCCTTTTCACAGCAGATCCTTTAAACACCTCAACGAATTCTATTTCCGACAACTTTTCCCAATCAGGCTTTCTCATTTTCAGGAGTTCTTGAGTCAGATCAAATTTCGGTTCATTATGCGGCTCCGATAAACGGTTCCATGGGCATATCTGCTGGCAAACATCGCAGCCGAAGATCCAGTCTCCAAAATTATCCTGCAGACTATCCGGTAAGCTCTCACCTTTGAACTCAATAGTCCAATAGGAAATACATTTATTGGCATCCAGGCCATCTTTGGAAAGTGCCCGGGTGGGGCAGGCGTCCAGACAGCGGGTGCAACCACCGCAGTGATTGGGCACCATTTTCCGATCATAATCCAATTCAAGATCCGTAACTATTTCTCCAATAAAAAAATAAGAGCCTTGTTCCTTGGTAATGAGGCAGGTGTTTTTCCCGATCCAGCCCAATCCGGCACGGGCTGCCCAACTGCGTTCCAACACCGGGGCCGAATCGACAAAAGCCCTTGCGGATACATCCGCCTTTATTGTTTTGATGAAAACAATCAATTTCTTCAGTTTTTTCTTCAAAACCAGGTGATAATCTGTTCCATAAGCATACCTGGAAATTTTATAATTATTTTCCTCCTTCAGGTGTTCATGCGGATAGTAATTATACAGTACAGAAATCACCGATTTAGCACCTTCCAGCAATTTTCCGGGATCGGTCCTTTTTTCGAAATGATTTTCCATATAAGCCATTTCTGCCTGCTTACCTTCGTCAAGCCACTTTTTGAGCCTTTCCGCATCTCCCTTTATAAATCCGGCCTTTGCAATACCACAATCGTAAAAACCAAGTTCTTTTGCTTTTTGCTTGATCTGTTTCGATAATACATTTGTCGGGTCCATTATAATTATAAAAACTAAAAAAAAGCTGAATTTATATTTCTTGATTGGAAAGATTGTAAGTTACTAAAACAATTTTCCCTGGTCCTTCGATTTGTCTTTTCCCAAATGCCGGTAGGCTAGTTCAGTGGCTTCCCGGCCACGCGGCGTTCGCATCAAATATCCCTCCTGGATAAGGAAGGGCTCATATACCTCTTCGATGGTTCCCGTATCCTCCCCTACTGCAGTGGAAATGGTATTTATTCCCACCGGTCCGCCTTTAAACTTACCTATTATTGTTGACAGGATTTTATTGTCCATTTCATCCAACCCATTGATATCGACATTTAAAGCATTTAATCCATAAAGTGAGATATTCATATCGATTGTACCATTGCCCTTGATTTGTGCAAAATCCCTGATGCGGCGGAGCAACAGGTTAGCAATCCGGGGAGTTCCACGGCTTCTCCGGGCTAGCTCAGAAGCTGCCTCATCATTAATTTTGACCTTTAGGATACCTGCCGAACGGTTGATGATGTTTTTTAAAGTTACCACATCATAGTATGAGAGCCTTGAATTGATACCGAATCGCGACCTGAGCGGAGCGGTCAGCAAACCCGATCGAGTAGTTGCACCAATGAGTGTAAACGGGCTTAATGAAATCTGGACACTCCTTGCATTGGGCCCGGTTTCGATCATGATGTCGATCTTGAAATCTTCCATGGCCGAATAAAGATATTCCTCCACTACCGGGCTCAACCTGTGAATCTCATCAATGAACAAAACATCATTTTCCTGTAGGTTGGTCAGCAAGCCTGCAAGATCTCCCGGTTTGTCCAATACCGGCCCGCTGGAAACTTTGATGTTCACGCCCAATTCATTCGCAATGATATAGGAAAGCGTAGTTTTGCCCAAACCCGGCGGGCCATGAAGCAACACATGATCCAGAGCCTCACCACGCCTCCTGGTTGCCTCTACAAAAACCCTGAGGTTTTCAACCACATTTTTTTGTCCGGCAAAATCGTCAAATCGATTTGGCCTAAGGACTTTCTCAATCTCCAATTCCGCCTTAGACAGGTGTTTTCCGGTGGCATCCAGATTCTCGTTCATCAATACCCAATAATTTAATAAGAAGCAAAAGTAGCAAATAAAATTTTTCGTATTTTAGCAAAGAATTAAAACGATCAGAACCATGAAGAATATAATCGTTGCCATCGACTTTTCAAGGTGTTCCATTCATGCACTGGAATATGCCATTTTCCTGGCCAACAAAATGAAAGCTAATATTTTAATGGTATGGGTTGACAACACCACCAGCGATGAATCGGTTTTTCCCGAATATGTTGGTGGTTCCCGGAAAGAAATTTCCAATAATTTTGATGAGTTGATCAGCAAATACAGCGCTTTACTTAAAGAAGGAGAAATATCCTATAAGATCAGGAAAGGAAAAGTACACCACGAAATTGCCAACCAGGCCAAATACAGCGATGCAGAGCTTGTAATTGCCGGAACACACGGAGTAACAGGTTTTGAGGAATTCTGGATCGGAAGCAATGCGTATCGCATCGTTACTTATGCTCCCTGTCCGGTGATCACAGTCAGGACAAGCTTCGAATTTAAAAATCAGATTGCGAGAATTGTATTGCCGATAGATTCTTCCCTGGAGACGAGGCAAAAATTACCCTTTACCACTAAAATTGCCAAATATTTCAATTCCGAAATCCATGTGGTTTCGCTTTATTCCACATCCATCAAGGCAGTTCAGCAAAAGGTAGATATTTATACTTCACAGGTTAAAAAATACCTGGAGGAAGAAAACGTTAAATTTCATGTGGAATCGCTTCAAGCAGAAAACATAACGAATTCGACCATCAATTATTCAAGGGAGGTAGATGCGGACATCATCGCCATCATGACCGAACAGGAGACTACTACGGCCAACCTGTTCCTCGGGGCTTATGCGCAGCAGATGGTCAATCATTCGCCAATTCCTGTATTGAGCATCCACGCCAAGGAATACATCAGGGTGCAATCCAGATAAACTTGAAATGAAAGGAATATTCGGTCTTGTCATATTTGTTTTTTTAGGGCTATCGATATTCGGCCAGAATAGAGAAAGCCATGTTCAGGTGATTCAGGATCCCAGGGTTGACACACTTCTTGCCAAACACAGGTATTTAAACCAAAACAAACCCGGCATTGAAGGGTGGCGCATTCAGATTTTTTTCGAATCGGGCAATTACAGTAAAAGACTTGCCATTGAAGCAAAATCGGCATTCGTTGAAAAATACCCGGATATTCCGGCCTATGTTATATTTCACGAACCCTATTACAAGGTTCGAATTGGAGATTACCGGACCCGCATGCAGGCCGAAAAATTCCTGAAACAAATTGAACAAGAATATCCCAATGCTTTTGTCGTTAATGATGAAATCAATTTTCCAAAACTCGATTGAGTTATATTTATAGCATTTCAATTTCTCCCAATAAGAATTTAGTTTTAACTTAACCTTAGTTTTTTATTAAGTTTCTTTTACTTAAGGTATTCATTTTAAGGAATCTTATAATTTTGAATGTTCGAAGTAAATTCAACCAAATGAAAATATTGTACATCGTTCGGCATGCCAAATCCTCCTGGGATCATCCCGGGCTATCCGACCACGAACGCCCCCTGCTCGAAAAAGGTAAAAAACGGACGAAAAAAGTCATTGATTTTTTACTCGAAAAAAACATTCAAGTCGACCTGATCATTTCCAGCTATGCAGTCAGGGCTTTTGAAACCGCTACCATTATTGCCAAAGCATTGAAATATCCTGAAGAACAAATTCAAAAATCAACCAATATTTACCATGGCGATGTGGACAATTTATTCAACCATTTTTATGATTTGTCGGATAACGTAAAATCCCTGATGCTGGTTGGCCACAATCCTACTTTTACAAATTTCGCCAACTATTTTATGGATGAAAAAATCGATTGGCTTGCTACGTCCGGAATTGTTTGCATCGAATTTAAAACCGATTCATGGGAAAATATTTTACAAGCGGAGAAAAAGACTAAATTTGTCATCACTCCCAAAAAAATGGACTTGATGAAGAAAAGAAAGTCGAAAAGTAAAGGCAAATGATAGATGGCATCAACCCTGACCGAAAAAAGCATATCACAATATATCATTAACAGGGAAATCAGTTGGCTCCATTTTAACGAAAGGGTTTTACAGGAGGCCATTGACCCAGATACCCCGTTGATTGAACGGATCAAATTCCTTGGAATCTTTTCCAATAACCGCGATGAATTTTTCAGGGTTCGGGTGGCTTCTTTGAGCCGGATGATAAAACTGGCCAAAAAAGGTATTCAGGATAAAGAAGATCCGCAAGAGGTTTTAAATGAGATAAAAAAAATTGTAACATCTCAGGAAAAGCTTTTTACAAAAACTTACTTTGAAATCACGAAAGAACTGGCCAAGAATGGTGTACACATCATCAACGAGAAAAACCTCACTGAAGAACAAGGTAATTTCGTTAAACATTATTACCAGGAACAAATGCGTCAGTACCTGTTTCCGATTATGCTCGAAAATTTCCAGAATATCATTTCCATAAAAGACGGCTCCATATACCTGGCTATTGAGTTGAAAAGCTCCGATCAAAAACTAAAAGACAATTATGCTTTGGTCAAGATACCTCAAAAATCACTTTCCCGGTTTTTGATTCTTCCCGATGAAGATGACCAACATTACATCATCCTGATGGACGACGTAATCCGCTATTGCCTGGAAGACATTTTTGCCATTTTTGGTTATGATACTTTCAATGCCTACACCATTAAAATTACCCGCGATGCTGAACTGGATATAGATGATGACATCTCCAAGAGTTTCCTGGAAAAAATGAGCGATAGCCTTAAGCAGCGGAAAAAAGGGATCCCTGTAAGGTTTGTTTACGATGCGGCTATCCCCGAAAAATTTCTCACCAGGATCAGAAAAAAACTTAAAATTTCGGGTGAGGACAATATGCGAAGCGGGGGCAGATACCATAATTTTAAGGACTTCATGTCCTTCCCGAAAATAGGTTCAAAAGAGTTGTACTATCCGGCGTTTCCACCATTGCGCCATAAGGATTTATTACCTAACCAGAGTATTATCAAAGTGATGAAGGAAAAGGACGTTATCCTGCATTATCCTTACCAGTCATTCGATTACATCATCGATTTGCTCAGGGAGGCCTCTATTGACCCACTTGTTGCGGAGATTAAGATGACATTTTACCGGGCAGCGAAATACTCAAACGTGGTGAATGCCCTTGTGAATGCAGCACGAAATGGGAAAAAGGTAACTGTTTTCCTGGAAATACAAGCACGCTTTGATGAGGAAGCCAACATCATGCTGGCAGGCAAACTACAGGATGAAGGGGTGAAGATAATCCCCACCATTCCCGGATTTAAGGTACATTGCAAGCTGATTTCCATCATTCGAAAGGAGGAGGAGAAGGATGTTTATTATGCGCTGATCAGTACGGGCAATTTTAATGAATCTACCGCCAGGGTTTATGTAGATTACAGCCTGATGACTTCCAACCAGACAATTGCTGAAGAAGTAGACATGGTTTTCAAATTATTCGAATCCAGGTATACGCCACCCGAATTCAAAACACTGATCGTATCTCCGTTTTACACCCGAAATTTTTTCATCCGAAGCCTTGACCGGGAGATAGCACATGCAAAGGCAGGAAAGGATGCCTGGGTAGTAATAAAAATGAATTCCCTGGTTGATAAAAAAATGACAAGAAAACTTTACCAGGCCAGCCAGGCAGGTGTAAAATTAAAATTGATCATCCGGGGTATCTGTGTTTTAATCCCGGGAATAAAAGGCCTGAGCGACAACATTGAGGTGATCAGCATTGTGGACCGTTTCCTGGAACATTCACGGGTGTTTGTATTTTGTAATAACAATCATCCAAAATATTACATTGGTTCGGCGGATTGGATGCCCCGTAACCTCGATCACCGCATCGAAGTGATCACCCCTGTTAACGATACAGAAATCCAGCGACAACTATGGGATGTACTGCAAATACAACTCAACGACAATTGCAAGGCCAGGATCAGCGGTGAAAAATTCATCAACCGGTACCGCAAATCACGATCGAAAAAACCCGTCCGTTCACAGTTTGAGATTTACAATTATTTCAAAAAACAAACGGAGGAATTATTCATAAGATAGTTATTGATTTATGATTTTTGCAGCCATCGATATTGGGTCCAATGCAGCGCGACTTTTATTCGCCAACGTTTTTAGCCAAAAGAATAAAATTTATGTAGAAAAGGCAACGATGGTAAGGATCCCAACCCGGTTAGGCGAAGATGTTTTTAGTATCAACCGGATTTCTGAAGATAGGGCTGATAAACTGATCAAAACGTTAAATGCATTCAAACTGCTCATCGAAGTTTACAACCCGGTAGCATATGTAGCAGTTGCAACAGCAGCCATGCGGGAAGCAGAAAACGGAGATGAAATTATCCAGCGCGTTCAGAAAGAAACCGGATTTGAAGTAACGACCATTGACGGGATAGAAGAAGCCAACATCATCAGGCAGACCAACAAAAAGGGATTCGAACATCCACATGATATCTCAATGTATATTGATGTTGGTGGTGGAAGTACCGATATCTCCATTCTCAATAATGACAAGCTGCTTGGGGTAAAATCATTTAAAATCGGAACCCTCAGGATACTGAGCAAAAAAGTAAACAAAAAAGAATGGGATGATTTGGAATCGTGGCTAAATACCTACAGCCGTCACTTTGGAAAGATCAACGTTGTGGGATCAGGAGGGAATATCAATAAAATTCATAAACTTTACGGTGATCCTGCAAGCGGAATATTATCTTATAATAACTTAAAAAAGGCAAACAAATATCTGAAGAGTTATTCAATTAAAGAACGGATCGATAAGCTGGGCTTTCGACCGGACCGGGCCGATGTTATATTACCTGCATCTAAAATTTTTATATTCATTATGAAAATCATTCAGGCCGATACGATTATTGTTCCTAAAATTGGCCTTGCTGATGGGTTGGTTTATAAATTATTTGAAAAATACACTGAAAACACAAAGCAAAAATCAGGTATAAAAGCTTAACATTGTCAATATTAAAGGTACCATTCCGGGTCCAGGTATTTCCTCACACTTTCACCGTATGACTTGACTTTCCTTTGATCATCGATCGTAAAGGTGCATCGCTCGCCATATTTTCTTGAGATGATCACATTGGTTTCGTTACCCAGTTCATCCACACGAATAAACCTGGCCATATTTTCACCTTTTGGTGTGTTGAGCGATGTATGGCAAATGGGGCAATAAAAGTCGACCACATCGCCGGATTCAATTTTCAGTGTCGGGCTCATTGCAACGGTATAATTACCAATTTCCTCGTGTAAAAGGGCCAATCCCGCATTTGTTCCGGAAGCTTTGGCGGATAATATGATGTTTTTTTTAGCATTGATGGCTCCTCTGCAGTGTGGGCATAAATATATGATGTCCATAATTGTTTGTTTTAGGGAGTTAATTTTACAAAATTAATTAATTAGGAAAACCTTTCAAGAAAAAAACCCCACACAAAATGCATGGGGCAATCATTTATTTATTATGTTGACAAGTTTATTTCAGAACTTGAATTTTTTCGGTGATTTTTGAATCACTGGTAATCAAGGAAACAAAATAAATACCGCTATTCATCCGGCTCAGGTCGATGGATTTCGAAAACTGCCCGTTGGATAACTCGTTCGACTCATATACGACAGTTCCCACAATATCGCTGACCGTTATATTGATATTACCAGTCAACTGAACCTGGAGTAATATTTCCCCTGAAGTCGGGTTCGGACAAATTTCAAAACCATGATTACTTACTTCGTCAATAGAAGTACACGGATCTACCAGAATCTGTCTTTCTGCCTGGTTTATACATCCGAATTCATCGTCGTAGATGTAGGTGATGGTGTGTGTTCCAATGCCTGCTACCTGCGGATCGAACCAACCGTCAGTAACCCCCGTGCCAGTATATTCTCCTCCTTCAGGAAGGCCGCCGGTAAGTTCAAATGCAGGCCAGGTGAGACAAACATCCTCATATGGATCAAGCGTTACTTCAGGTAATTCATAAACAGTCAGATAATCTTCCAGCATCATTGTATTGGATGCCGATCCGCTGTAAACGGTAAGTTCGACATCAAACATCCCCGGAATATTATAAGTAACGACAGGATTTTGTTCTGTAGATGAAGCAGGTTCCCCACCTTCAAAAGTCCATTCCCAGTTGGTTATATCACCCATAGACTGGTCTGTAAAGCTAACGGCGCCTTCAGGGCAAAGTTCCGTGATGTCAGAAGTAAAAGCCGCCTCAATATTCGACGGGCATTCCATTTGCTGGCAACCGGCTTCCAAAATGGGTGCAATTACGGCACCGGCATTTGGGATCGGCCAGATGTCCTGCTCGATGATGTCGTGGTTCGGTGCGATCAGGATTACGGTAGGATACAAACTGATCCCGTAATCCACATTCACCTGGTTTCCTCCGCCTTCTACACCGGATACTGTCGGGTATTCAACACCAAAGGTTTGATCAAATTGTATACATTGGGCATCCGTATCGCCATTATCCATGGCTATGAAAAATACATCTCCGGCATTGCAGCCGAATGACACGTAAGCTTCATTGATCAATGGGGCTGTTTGCTGGCAGGGTCCGCAGGTAGTGAAAAAGAAATCAATGAGAACATGTTTGCCTTCTCCCAGGATGTCGAATAAATTAAGGGTTTCTCCTTCCACTGTAGTCACTGTAAAATCGACTGCCTCAGTCAAAGGTGTTTGGCCAAAAGCAATATTCAAAGTTAACAAACTTGATAACAGGGTAAAAAGTAATTTCTTCCTCATATTACAATATATCACAATTTTTAATTTCTTAATGGTATAACATATCGGACAAATTAAAGTTACCAATAGTTGCCTCGAAAATAAAATAACTAATTTTGACGGTCGTTTGCAAATATGAAAGGAAAACCAGATGGGAGAAATCAGTATGCGAAAACCGGCCTGGTTGAAAACGCAAGTTCCGGTCGGGAAAAAATATATTGGGGTCAGAGAAATAGTTGAACAACACAAACTTCATACCATTTGTACATCGGGCCATTGCCCAAATATGGCCGAGTGTTGGGGAAGGGGAACCGCCACCTTGATGATTCTTGGCGACATTTGTACCCGAGCGTGTAAATTTTGTAATGTAAAAACAGGCCGGCCTTTGCCAGCCGATTGGGATGAGCCTGAAAGGGTCGCCCAATCGGTAAAGCTGATGGGGGTGAAACATTGTGTGATCACATCGGTAGACCGGGATGACCTGGATGATGGAGGCGCTGAAATCTGGGCAATGACCATTCAAAAGGTGAAGGAAATGAACCCTCAAACAACCATTGAAACCCTGATTCCCGATTTTGACGGCCGCAATGAATTGATTCAAATGGTAGTTGACGCAAGACCCGAAGTGGTTTCTCACAACCTCGAGACCGTGCGCCGGCTCACTCCGATTATCCGGAGCAAGGCCCGTTATGACCTCAGCCTGGAAGTAATCCGATTCATATCCGAAACAGGTGTAAAGTCAAAATCGGGTATTATGCTGGGCCTGGGAGAGTCTGATGAGGAGGTTCTGGAAACCATGGATGACTTAAGAAATGTTGGGTGCGAGGTGATGACCATCGGGCAATACCTGCAACCCACCAAAAGGCACCTTTCGGTCCATGAATTCATTCCTCCTGAACGGTTCAAAAAATACGAGCAAATTGGCCTGGAAAAAGGATTCAGGTATGTTGAAAGCGGCCCGCTGGTAAGGTCTTCCTATCATGCCGAAAAACATGTCCGTTGATGAAATATAAAATATTATTCAAGGATCTGGGTCAGATTGGTTTTCAGGAAGCATGGGATTACCAGAAAAATTTGTTTCACCAGATCATGGAAATCAAAAGCAATAACCGTGACCTGCCGATTTGTGAGCAAACAGAAAACTACAACTTTTTCCTGCTGTGCGAACATCCACATGTTTACACCCTCGGCAAAAGCGGCTCCGAAGCCAACCTGCTGATCAATCAGGAATTATTGGCATCAAAAGGAGCCGAATTTTATAAAATCGACCGGGGTGGCGATATTACGTATCACGGCCCCGGGCAAATCGTCGGATATCCGATCCTGGATTTGGAAAACGTTGAAATGGGTGTAAAACAATACATTTATACGCTTGAAGAGGTAATTATTAATACCCTTGACGAATTCCATATCAAAGCCAGCCGATTGGAAAATGCAACCGGTGTCTGGATAGATCCCGAAGATCCTTTAAAAGCCAGGAAAATTTGCGCCATCGGGGTGAAGGTGAGCCGGTATGTTACCATGCACGGTTTTGCATTCAATGTAAATACCGACCTTCATTATTACGATTATATCAATCCCTGTGGGTTCACCGATAAGGGGGTAACATCGATGGAGAAGGAATTGGGTAAAAAGCAGGATATGGAAAAAGTGAAAATAGTATTACTGCAAAATTTCAATGATCTATTTGGATTCTCCTTAAGGGATTAACTTGACCATTACATCATCAATATTAACACGTGGAGCTGACGGATTCCAGAAATAAATCCTGATTTCGGATTCCGGATCAATTATTTCGGGCAGATCAAAATTCACCTCTTTCAGCTTCCAGTCATCACTGGTTGGAATTTGCTTACCCAACTTTCGTTCTTCACGATACAAATCTCCGCCATCTTTAAAAATTGAAAATACGACCCGGCTTTCATTATAAAATTCATATTTCATAAAAAAAGAAATCTCCATCCTATTAACCGATTTCACTTGTAGTGCAGGAATAGAAATTAAAGGCCCAAACTGAATGGAATCCCAAATTGCAATTGAATATTCCCCACTGTACTTGGTTGCTGAATCGGCGTTGAGAGGCACATCGCAGTATTGATCGTACTCAAAAGGATTAATGAATGATACAATAGAATCGCGTGTTGAGGGTTCAACGGAAACGGTTCTTTCCCAATTACCGCAATTGAGGTCATTTGCACTAACCAAACTATCGTACAGTTCGCAGGGTATCTTTAATTTGATGTATTGCTCCAATATGATATTACCGAATGACTGACTTCTGCAAAGCTTATATTTTTCCTTGATTTTTGATTTTACAGTTTGCTTTGGATCAACAACCAGGTCATGACTTCGAATATACATTATTTTTTCCTTTTCACTCCATTTGTAAACGGGAAGCGGCGTAGTATCAACCAATAACAGGATGTTATTATTCAAAAGGTTATTGGCCGTTTGATTATAGTTTTTAAAATCATCGATACTATAATAATATGCAAAGTCACGGAATTTATAGTGAGCATTTAACAATATGTAAGTACGATCATCCATTTTATCCTTTACATTTTGTACCAGCGTCCTCCAGTCTTCATCCACGGGTTGATTAATCGTAAATAATTTAAAAGGGGTAAAAAGCAAAATTGCCAGCAATGCCAAAACCAGGGTGTAGTGTATTTTAAGGGAACTGATGATGTACCCTATCAATAGAAACAAACCCAGGCTTGTATAGACAAAATACTTCAGCCTGAAAATAGGTGTGTACTGTGCAATCAGGAATCCTGCGCCAACCGGAATGATATACCAGCCAAGCAGAAGAATAAACAATTTGAGATTAAATTTTTCAGATATGGATCGAAAAATTTTGTTCAACGGAATTACAACGATAAAGCAGGAGATCAATACGATATGCAACAAAAATAAAAACCTGTCCCCCGACAAACAAAACATGGTATATTTAAGATCCAGAAATACAGGTTTACCAAGCCAGAATACGCCTTCTTCAGGGACATTATCAATCACAATTTTTACCCAGGGCAGGTAAATCAACAAAGCAGCAAACTGGCTGATCAAATAGTAAATAAATCCCTTCCTGTTTTCACTGAAAAAAAAGATGGAGCAAATAAGTTGCACAAGCGGGATATAAACTGCCAGATAATGGGTCAGTAAAAGCAAAACATTCACTATGGCCAACCCGATGGCCGCCGGTTTTTTATTGAACTTTAAAGTATCCAGGTAAAAATAGAATGACATCACGGCCAGCAATCCCTCCAGCGCAAATGCCCTCAATTCAAGTCCCTCGACCAGCCAAACCATTGATAATAAGTATAGAACCGAAGCAATGATAGCCGCAAATTTATTCAGGAATTTCGATCCGAGCAACAGGATGAACACGGCAGTTCCGGTGCTGAACAGTACCGAAAGGCTCTTCAGGGCTGCTCCATTCAACCCGAAAATCCTGATCCAATAATGTAAAATGGTGAAATAAAGCGGGGGATTCCGGTCGTGAAGCAAAATTGCATAAAGGTTACTCAATGGTTGTTGGGCATAAAATACGGAAAAAGCTTCATCACCGTACAAACTCTCATTAATCCTCAAAAGCCGGAAAACAAGGTTGATAAAAACAATAAAGAAAAATATCACCTTCCAGTTAACGGTTATGAATTTATCAATTACGGATGGGTTCGAAGCAGCCATTTTAAAAGAGCCAGAGCAAAAATTATTTCACGAAAGTACCAAAAAACTAATCATTAAAAATACTTTTAAGCACCTGGTGCGATTTTACTTCCTTCATTCCAGGGACATGTAAGAAATAATACCGGAGCAAGATATCAAGCAGTACGGTTCGATCTTTTGACGGAATTGTCAATTTATCCGTATGCCCGAAATCAATGAGCATCAGAGAGCTGATATAATTGCTAAACGGCAAGCTGGCAAAATACTCCGGGTGGATATTGATACTGCTAAATTTCCCTTCCCGAAGGTCGAATACGCTATTTCCCTCCGAAAAATTATTTACCGGGGCAAACCCCAGGTAAACGCTCAGTTTCAAAAGAAATTGAAGGTGCAATTTCCCTATTCCCTTAACCTGTTCATCAAGTTGTATAACTGACCGGTACAAAAATTCAAATAGCGATTCATTGGCTTCTTCTTCATGAATTACCTTGTTGAGGATTTCATTTATGAACATGAACACAGCCGCCTTTCTCACATCAAAAGGAATGGAATAAAAAGGACGGTTGATCTTAATTTCCTTTAACTCCTGTATTTCCTTTTTTTCCCTGTGGTAAACAACCAGGTCGACAAGGGACATGTTTTGTAAAAGTGCCGGTTTGATTTTGGATTTCCTTCCGTGAATGCCCCTGACGATGTAGGACTGGAGCCCGAACCTTTCGGTATAGATTTTAACGATTACGCTGGTTTCGGCATATTTCAACTGGTGAAAAACGATACCCCGCGTTGTGTAAAGCATTTAGTTGATAAATAAAATTTTGGTCACCAGTTTTTCACTGCCGGTATCATCCGAAACAAACACCAGATAAACGCCCGATTGAGCCCGACGGCCGCTAAAGTTGCTTCCATTCCAAATGGCCTGTCCGCCCTCTGCCCGGCCATTATAAATCAAGGTTCCGGAGATATCGGTAATTCTAAAATCCGCATTGTCAACCAGACCTTTTATTGCAATGGGGCCGTTGTACCCGGGCCTGACAGGGTTGGGATAGGCATATACATCCGAATTGGTTGGGCCGCCTTCCACGGCTGTACTTTTGTACGAAATCAACCCCCTGGCCGTTCCGAAAAACACCTCACCCGATTGATTGTCGATGGCAATGCTGGTAATGTTATTGGAGAATAACGGGCTGTTGTCTTCCGTAAAATGGTAATATTCTTTCAATCCATCGGGTGAAAACTTAAATACCCCGGAACGGTCGGTACCGATCCATTTATTGTTTGCTCCGTCGACCGCTATGGCAGTGATTGTTTCAAATTCCAGAAGAATATCAGCCAAACCAGAACCATCATTCCTGGGAATCAATATCTGCTGGCAATCATAATTGTAGTTGGTAAAAATATTCTCAGGCGAATAAAACACGGCAATTCCTTCATCAGTGCCGATCCACATTTCACCGTCCTGATCCTCGGCCACACTAAATACCTTGCTTCCGGGAATACCACCGCTGCCTTCGGTTGAGGAAAGTTTTTCAACCTGGTCATCGCTGGTGTTCATGATCGTTCCGTTATCGTCGAAAACCACAATGGAGTGTTCTTCCCGCCACAATATCCACTTTTGCCCGATTGAATTTACTACCACCTGCCCCACATCCTTGCCGCTGGTGAATGACTCAAGGTAAAATGAATTCCAGGTTCCCTCCCTGGTATAAACCGACAGAATATCATTGGCACCTGAGTTCGTAATCCATAAATTTCCCGCCTCATCAAAAGCCAATCCACCAGCCTTGCAAACGGGAGGGCCTTCATTGGTTTTGTAACCCAGGGTACTGTTTTCCGGTGTATAAATATTTGAAATTTCGTTACCTGCAATCTCCACAAGCCCTTTACTCCAGCTTCCGGCAAAAACCCGGTTCAGGTCATAAGGATCAACCGCCACACTCACCATATCGTAAATGGTATCCAGCGCAGGATAGTTCAAGTTGCTGATGGTGCTCCATTCTCCATCGACAAAGGATGAAACACTTGCTCGTTTCCAGATATTTCCCCAGCTCAGGTCTCTTCCTCCGGCTGCAGTCCATACATGCCCACCCTGAATGTTGATATCGAAAACATCTGCATCCTGGGGCCCATTGGGGTAAATGAAAGTGTAATCGTATTCTCCGTTTTGTCGTATCAGGCCGTTATTATTATCTGCTATCCACATGATATTAGCGTCGACGATTATCTCCCTGGGATTGGGGCCGATGGGATTATATGACCATACGGTTTGAAGCAGGTTCAGTGCATGATCATAAATCTTGATGGAATAGCTGTGTACCGAGTAAAGCCTATCATTATAGGATTTTAAGGCCTTGACATCATCATTGATGAAATTTTCGCTGTATTTCCATGCACCGTCCTCAAGGTAAAAAACAGAATCCTGCGCCCAGGCTTCTGTATATTTATTTGCAAAAAGTTTACCACTGCTGTAAATGATATGATTGTAAGGACTGTTTGGAAATTGCAGGTTCTGCATCTTGCTCCACGAGCCAAAGTAAGCCAGGTTCGGGTCATCCATGCGCGCATAATAAATTCCGTTTTCGGTGCCGGCAAAAAATGAGGTATCATTGTAGGTCAGGTCGTATACCTCTATATGGCTTCCATTTGGGCCGATGTAATAGGTGTCCTTGATCTCCTCATTTTCGATATCCAGCACTACGATCCCGAAACCGCACGACAGGTAAGCCAGGTTATCGATAAACATCAGGTTATTGATGATTTTTTCTTCAGGTGTAACGGCACCGCTGTTTAAAATATCGGACATGTTATATATGGTGTTGCCCTTTACCAGGTCGATATTGGTGTTTTCATATGCAATCAACAGGGTGTTGAAAGGTTTGCTGAAACCGATCTTTACGATCCCGATATCATTCAGTCCCGAAATACTGGTGAAACGGTTGATGCTGTTGTCATTTTTATTGAAATAAAAAAGACTGTAGGGCGTGGCACAAAAAATATTGTTTTCGCCGGCAGCAAGTGAAATCGTACTTTTATAAGGCAAATGATCCCTCCATTCACCGATGGCGATTTCCTGTGATTTTGTGCTCATCGATATCAAAAGAGGGATAACAAGGGTGAGGATTCTTTTGACCATTTTATGTTTTTCGTGAATAAATGTATATGAAATAACTTATTTTGAACCGTTTTATTTTGTTTGCAAAATAAATGAATTTTATTTTTCCATCCAGTCACCATGAAGCTTGATGAGGTGGATCAACTCGTCAATCGCTTGTTCCTCCGGGATATTATGCTCAACGATTTTTTTCTGTTTGTAAAGGGTTACTTTTCCCCTGCCGGCTCCAACGTAACCGTAATCGGCGTCGGCCATTTCGCCCGGGCCGTTCACACAACAACCCATCACCCCGATCTTCAATCCTTTTAAATGACCCGTTTTTTGTTTGATCCGCTGCAGGGTTTCCTGTATGTTGAACAGGGTGCGGCCACAGGAAGGACAGGCGATGAATTCGGTCTTGGTCATACGTGAGCGGGTAGCCTGCAATATTCCAAAAGAAATTTCAGCCAGTTTTTCAGGGGAAGTTGTTTTCGAACCCAGCCAGATGCCGTCGCCCAAACCATCCACAAGAAAGTAACCCAGTTCTGCCGCTGCTTTGATCAGCATATCCTCTGTTTCAAGGGAACCAAAATGTTTTTTGAGGATGACCGGCTTTTTGTTTTCACTTTGATCCAGCAGTTGAAACCACTCGTAAACCTCGCTCAGTCTGCTGACATTGGAAATGTCGAATATAAAAACATCGGGTTTGGTTTCTTTGGTAAAAGCAGTCTCAAAGCTATTTGGGGATGAAATGAAAGCCGGTTTGAGCAATCGATTTCCATAAGTTTGTTCTAAAAGGCCCGTTTGCAGGTTAAAGAAATAATCAGGGATAAAGTCTTTTGAAAAACCGGATTTTTTATCTTTTGAACTTAAAGTAACCACCGGAGGTTGATCTCCTCCCATTTGGCCGGTTGTTTCTGTTTTTCTCCTGGAATAGATGAAAGGATCGAAAGGTTGATTGTCTGATTTTGGAATTCGTCCGCTACTGCGGTAAAAATTGGCTTTTCTGACCAGCCTTTTGGCCACCGGAATTTCATTTTCGGGTTCTTCCGTCAGGGATACTCTCACTGTATCGCCAATGCCCTCCTCCAGCAAAGGGCCGATACCTGCCGCCGATTTCATCCTGCCGTCTTCACCGTCGCCGGCTTCCGTCACTCCCAGGTGGATGGGATAATCCATATTTTCTTCCATCATCCGTTGCACCAGTAACCGGTTGGCCTGTACCATCACCCGCACATTGCTGGCTTTCATGGAGAGGACGATGTTGTGGAAATCGAGGTCGCGACAGATCCGCACAAACTCCAGTGCCGATTCCACCATGCCGGCAGGCGTGTCGCCGTATTTCAAAAGGATTCTTTCGGAAAGGCTTCCATGATTACTACCGATCCGTAGCGCGGTTCCATTTTCCTTGCAAATGTTGATCAGCGGTTTGATCCGTTCCCTTATTTTTTCAATCTCAGCCTGGTATTCTGAATCGGTATATTGAATTTTTCCCTTTTTGCGATCCACATAATTCCCCGGATTAATTCTTACCTTTTCCACAATCCGGGCAGAAATTTCAGCGGCTTTGGGTTGGTAATGAATATCGGCAATCAATGGCACTTCATAACCGCGTTTTTTCAATTCTTTTTTGATCTCTGCCAGGTTTTCAGCCTCTTTAACTCCCGGCGCCGTGATCCGCACTATCTCACAACCGGCTTCAATCATCCTTATGGACTGCGCAACGGTCGCCTCTGTATCCATGGTATTGGTGGAGGTCATGGACTGGATGCGCACCGGGTGATTCCCTCCCAGGGGGAGGTTGCCGATGTGAATGATTCGAGATTTTAAATTATTCATTGCCATTGATGGCAAAATTACGATAAACTGCTAAATCAAAAAATGCCTCTGAAAAACCTTATATATTTGCAATCTTTACAATAATTAGGTTGCGGGATAAACAAATCCAGCAGATGAATAAAAATACCCGGAATCAGAATTACCATAAAACCCACTCACCTCTTCTGCCACAGGTATCCTCATATGAGAGACATTGCACGCTGACGTGACCCTTAGGCCTTACCTGGATTAGGAAACAGGAAAAAGTAAAAAGTAAAAAACCCAACAAGCAATTTAGGGCAAATAACTCAGAACACTGAACTCAGAACTCTGAACCCTTGACTCAACTTCGAACATCAAACTTCAAACCTCGAACGGATGGTTACTAATTGTCTCCAGAAATTTTGAATTTTTTTGGAAAGTACGTTTTGTGTTTTATAATTTATTACCGATCCACCGACCAACTATACACCAGCGAAGCATCGCCGGTAAAGTCTTTTTCACGGTCGATTTCTGTTTGTTCTTCAAATTCATCGCCGAACCGCTCGAAAGCGCTCAGGAATCCGAAGTCCCGATCGGGTATCTGGGCCAGGATTTTCCCGATCATCGGTACTGCCTTTTTCGCTATCACCAACCAGGGAACTGTAGCGGTACCGGCAATTTCAGCGGCAATCCCAAAGGCATCTCCACCAATTCCACTCTCAATATTTTTCAGGATTTCTCCTATTTCGCGGGTCGTCCTACGGGTGTGGCGTAAGTAAATATGTACGTTCAACTCCCTGTTTTCAGGCATTTCCCGACTCATAATGAATAGGCCCTCAGAACCCACCTGGTCTGTATCGAAATAATATTCGTTATTGTGCCTCTGACTTAATTTAAAAGGTTCCTGCGGAATGGTTGAAACAATCATTTTATCCCTGTCTTCCGGATGTTCGGTAAGGATGATGAAATAAAGTTTCCAGCGCTTTTTGGGTCGGTGTACTTGTACACTATCGATTTCCAGTCTAACTTTTGTCATGATGATTTGGTTTTAATTTTCAGAACGATAAAGATACAACAATCTTTTTAATCTCGTTGTGGTAACCTCATCCTGATGATAACCTGAAGTTTTATTCAATTGATTAAGCGGGCCTGGAAACTGAATTGATAAATCCTGATTTCATTAGCTGCCCAAAAGGACATCAAACCTGATCGGCTTTGAGCGTGAGTGCGCCGGAAGGGCATTTCCTCACCTGGTGGATCAAATCGAGGATAGTCGCTTTATTCATATTGATCCATGGCTTTTCATTGGGTTTGAAAACCTCCGGAAGGCCTTTAAGGCATTTGCCCGAATGGATGCATTTACTCTTATCCCAAATGATGGTGATGATACCGTTGTTAAATTCTCTTTTCATTTTGAAAACCCCTATTTGTGCTTCTGTTATTAAACAGGGATATTCCCGAATTGTTTTCAAATATGTGGCAATTAACAAATCTTTTCAACCTGAAAACCTAAAATGTGAATAACTGCCCTGATATTGGTACATTTGTATTGCCATTGATTATCATTTCAAGTTCACCAATATGAAAATGTTTGTCTATATTGTCTTGCTGCAGTTAGTTTTCACGGCTTGCCAGGAAGCACATGAAATGCAAGGCAATCCACCAAAGGTCGGACAAATCAGCCTGGAATGTAATTTTGAACCTCTTGAAACCGGGTTTCTCTGGGCAAAAGAGCAGGCACTGGCCTATGTTCATGAGAACGACCCGGTTGGTCCCTGGTTTGAAGCCGCACTTCCCGGGAGAGAGGCTTTCTGTATGCGGGATGTTGCACATCAATCTATGGGAGCAATGGCTCTTGGGCTTTGGGATCACACCTTTAACATGATGCACAAATTTGCCCTGAATATTTCCGATTCGAAGGACTGGTGCAGCTATTGGGAAATCAACCGCTTCAATCAACCGGCTCCCGTTGACTACAGGAACGACCGGGATTTCTGGTACAACCTGCCGGCCAATTTCGATATCATACGGAGTTGTCTCATTAACTATGAATGGACGGGAAACAAGGACTATCTGGATAATCACGATTTTATGACCTTTTACAATCGAAGCCTGAACGATTATGTCAGGCGCTGGGATTCGGACGGAAACGGTTGGATGGACAGCCCTGCAGAAAACGGTATCAGGGGAATACCAACATACTGGGAAGGCCGGGGGCCAAAAGCCTTTACGGGCGGCGATCTGCTTGCAGCCCAATTTGCCGGCAACCTGGCTTTTAGTAAAATGTTATACTTCAAGGGTCAAACAGATGAAGCCGATTTATATCATGAAAAAGCTGAAAGGCTCAGGTTTCAGTACAATTCGGAATGGTGGGATCGGGGATTGAAGCGATTTTTCACTTCCATCACACAAAACGGTGACTCTGACACCACGATGATTTCACTGATGCAAATCCTGCCTTTGTATTTTGGCATTGTGGAAACCGGTCCCGAAAAAGAAGAATTGCTCGACAACCTGCCCGAAGGTTCAAATGTTGAAGATAACAGTTACCGGGCCGAAGTATTTTATCAAAATGACAGGAACCAAAAAGCCTTCGAATGCCTGATGAAACAGCTTGATCCGAACCTGGATCGAAGGGAATATCCTGAAAATCCATTTACTGCCATTGGGACAATTGTCCGTTACCTTGCCGGAATTCATTCACAACCAGTCTCCGGCAGAATCGAAATAAAACCCCGTCTGCCTGAAGAAATCGACACCCTTTATGTCAATGATGTCCCTGTACTTAGAAATGTGATTTCTGTCGGAATAATAGGTCAAAATTCAATTACCCTGGAAAATAAATCGGGACCCGAAATCGAATGGATGGCAGTTTTTGCCGGAGAAAAAAATAATGCTACCATTGATGGCTCATCTATCGATATTATCTTTCGAAATATTGAAAACGGCAGGATAGAATCTTGTGTCATGTGTTCCGTCAAATCAGGAGAAAAAAGGACGCTAAAGGTTTTTGATTAATTTTCTATGGAAAGATCGAGGTAAAGATTGGAATTGGGGCCCAATGGTATATCAAACAGTATCCAAACTACCATCAGGATTGACCAGACAATAAAAAACACAACTGTGTAGGGTAGCATCGTAGAAATCACAGTCCCGATTCCGGCTTTGTTATCGTATCGTTCCATAAAAGCAACGATCAAAGCAAAATACGACATCATGGGTGAGATGATATTGGAGGCACTGTCACCAATCCGGTAAGTAGCCTGCACCAGTTCCGGTGTATAACCCAACAGCATGAACATGGGAATAAATACCGGTGCCATAATGGCCCACTTGGCCGAAGCACTGCCCATAAACAGGTTAATCACTGCCGAAAGAATAATAAAAGAGATCATCAGCGGGATGTGTCCCAATCCTGAAGTCTGTAAAAATTTAGCCCCTTCAATGGCAATGATCATCCCCAGGTTGGTCCATTTGAAATAAGCTACAAACTGGGCGGCAAAAAATACCAGTACAATGTAAATCCCAAGCGACTCCATCGATTTTCCCATGCCTTTGATGATATCAGAATCACTTTTATAGGTTTTAGCTCCAATGCCATAAGCGATTCCGGCAACAGCTGCAGCAATGAAAATCAGGGCTACAATGCCGTCCATAAATGGGGAATGAAGCAGGTCACCGGTTCCGGGATCTCGTAAAAAACCGTTTGCCGGTAGGGTACCCAGAAGAATTATGACAGCAAGAATTATCTGGGCACCTGTGGCAAACTTAAGTCCTCTTTTTTCTTCAGAGGTTAACTTTCTTATCTCTTCCGGTTTTTGGTCACCTTTATAATTGCCGAGTCGAGGGATCACAATTTTTTCCGTTACCCAGGTTCCTGCAGTAGCTATAAAAAATGTTGAAACGAACATGAAATAAAAGTTCGCGGCTGCATTTACCTTATAGCCTAGCTGTATGATATGTGCTGCTTCCTGCGATAAACCGGCAAGTAAAGGATCGATTGTCCCCAATAACAGGTTGGCACTATAACCACCCGAAACGCCAGCAAATGCCGCCGCCATTCCCGCAATGGGATGACGGCCGACGGCAAGGAAAATGATGGCTGCCAGGGGAACTAATAGCACATAACCCACTTCGCTGGCGGTATTGGATAATATCCCTGCAAAAACTATTACAAACGTCAATAATTTTTTTGGTGCCGATATCACCAATAGCTTTAAAGAAGTTCCAATCAGCCCGCTGCTTTCGGCAATTCCGATCCCAAGCATAGCCACCAGCACTGTTCCCAATGGTGCAAAACCGGTAAAGTTTTCCACCATGTTAACCAGTATTTTATGCAATCCCACAACCGATAAAAGGTTGAAGGGCCTTACCAATTCATTTGTTCCGGGATGGACTACTTCCAGGTGAAAAAGGCTCATTACCCATGAAAGCAATATCACCAGCACGGCAAATAAAAAAAAGAGCGTCGCAGGATGCGGAAGTGCATTGCCTACTTTTTCAACTACAACTAAAAATCTATCCGAAAGACTTCTCTTCATGTTTGACCCCAATATAATATTTTGTTGAAATGGCTGATATTACACCAGAAAGATCATATATTACAAAATACAAATGAGTTGAATTAAAGTTCAAAGGATTGGAAAATTTGTAGTTCCCAAATAACTAACCTTGTGGTTGAGCCACGAGGTATTTATTTTAATCATTGTTGTCCGGTAAAATCAAATAAACTACAAAATGTCAGAAGAAACAGAAAATAGAGATATTGATCGACAGTGAGTTGAAATATTGGGCTAAAGCCCTC